>CBDUBK010000035.1:0-9881 GCA_965365375.1 uncultured bacterium
TTGGAAGCACCACTCACCGAGGTCGCTCCATAATTCCCATGCTTGGCCACCATCTGACCGGCTCCTGCAACAATAAAGCAGGCAATGGTTGAGATGTTGAAAGTATTCTTTCCATCACCACCCGTACCCACAATATCCATCACCTGGTAAGGACCCAGGTTTACCGGCAAAGCCAGTTCCATCAGGCCGTCACGGAAACCCTGCAATTCTTCGATGGTGATGCTGCGCATAAGATAAACCGTTATGAAAGCGGTAATCTCCGTTTCATTGTAGATACCCCGCGCAAGGCTCAGCATTACCTCCCTGGCCTGGTGGTAATCCAGGGTTTTATGTTCAAATAATATTTTTAAGATCTTTTTCATTTCAAACAAAAAGAATTTTCATTTCGTCTTTTACATCTTAAGCCAGTTGGCAATAATTTTTTCTCCAACCGGAGTCAGTACACTTTCGGGATGGAACTGCACACCTTGTACATTATAGGATTTATGTTCGAGCGCCATGATATAGCCGTTTTCATCACGTGCGGTTATGGAAAGAGTTTCAGGGAAATCTTCTTCATTTATGATCCAGCTATGGTAACGGCCAACAGGAAAGCTGGAGGGTAAACCTTCGAATAATTTTTTAGATTCCACTACATCCACCGGCGTTGCCACACCATGAAATACAGTACTGAGGTTACGGAGTGTTCCTCCAAAAGCTTGCCCAATTGCCTGGTGACCGAGGCAGACGCCCAGGATCGATTTTTTGGCTGCATATTCTTTGATCAGAGGCAGCAGTAATCCTGCTTCTTGCGGAATACCCGGACCCGGGGAAAGGATGATCTTGTCGTAAGCATTCACATCCTCCAGGGTGATTTCATTATTCCTGTACACATCCACGGGATCATTCACCAGTTTTTTAACCAGGTGCACCAGGTTGTAAGTGAATGAGTCGTAATTATCGAAAACAAGGATCTTCATGGTTCAAATTTATCAGCGCAGTTCTTCGGCTTTTTTAATCGCAAGTTTGAGTGCATTCAGTTTATTGTTGACTTCCTGTAATTCATTTTCAGGCTGACTGGCAGCCACCACGCCTGCACCTGCCTGGAGATAGAGCCTGTTATTCCTGCTCAAAAGACTCCGGATCATGATGGCATGATTGCAGGAACCGTCAGCACCGACAAAACCGATAGCCCCTCCGTAAAAACTTCGGCCATCGGGTTCCATTTCGTTGATGAGTTGTAATGCTTTGTATTTGGGTGCCCCGCTCAATGTACCTGCAGGAAAAGTGTTGAACAAAACTTTGAATGGGTTACTTCCTTTTTCGATCCTTCCATTTACTTCACTTACGAGGTGAATGACGTGGGAATAATATTGAACCTGCCGGTAATGGCTTACCTCCACATTTTCACAAACCCTGCTGAGGTCATTTCGTGCCAGGTCAACCAGCATCACATGTTCGGCATTTTCCTTTGGATCATTTTTCAGTTCTTCCGCCTTCTGCTGGTCAAGAAGATCATCACCTGTTCTTTTGAAAGTACCGGCTATAGGATGAACTGTAGCTTTCCCATTGGAAATGATCAGCTGTGCTTCAGGAGAAGAACCCATGATCTTGTAATCACCATAATCAAAGAAAAATAGGTAGGGTGATGGATTGATATTCCTCAGTGTCCGGTAAACATTAAATTCATCTCCCCTGAAAGCCTGGCTGTAACGGCGGCTCAATACGATCTGGAATACATCACCCCTGAAACAGGAATCCATTCCCTTCTTAACAATCTTTTTGAATTCATCATCACTGAGATTGGAAGTTTCCGCATCCTGCATCCGGAATGGATAAACAGGAACATCTTTACTCCCGATCAATCCTTCCACCACTGCGATCTCACTTTCCAGGTTTGCCACCTGGTTCTCACAAAGGACCAGTTCATCTTTATGATGATTGATAGCGATCACATATTGATACAGGCGGTAACGCGCAAACGGAATAGCCGTGTCATCCTGCTGTTTATCCTTTTTCACATTAAAGTTGATCTGTTCGATCAATGGAATGAGATCAAATGTGAAGTAACCGTAAAGCCCCTGGGCGAAGCCCCCTTTGTCCCCCTGCATGTCGAACCTTTGCATAAAATCCCATAACAGTTCTGAAAGATCCTCTTTCCCTTTAAGCGGCATTTTTTCAGGTGGAAGGGCAGGCAGTTTATACTCTATTGAATTTTTGCTGCTGACCTCTATGCCTCCGATAGCATTGATACAGATAAAAGAATAACTGTTCTCCGCGGCATGATGGTCTGTGCTTTCGAGCAGGATGGTATCCCGGAAACGGTCGCGCAGGCGCAGGTAGATCCCCACCGGTGTGTACACATCGGCCAGCATCTTTTTCACTTTGGTCTGAATGATGATCTTCTTCATTGATCGATTACTGGAATAAAAAATCCCGACGTACTGTCGGGATCCTGTAACTATATTAATACATAGTAATGACTATACAGTACCCCGTTTGAAGTTTGTATGCCACCACCAATGATTGTTTACCATGTTCATGGATACAAAGATGTGACGTGAATCACAAACGGCAAAAATTATTTTCAATAGCTTTAGAAAAACAGTTATGACTGTACAGCATAAAAATTCAGATTCAAAAGGCCTGTTCTACGTGGAACTGGAAGAGGAAATGGCAGCGGAAATGATCTATACCATTCCAAGGGATAATATCATGCTGATCGAACATACTGAGGTAACTGATGCCCTGCGTGGGAAGAATGTGGGTATCGAACTGGTCCATGCGGCCGTGGAATATGCGCGGCACCATGGAATGAAGATCATTGCCACCTGCAGCTTCGCCAGCAAGGTGCTTTCAAAAAAACCTGAATGGCAGGATGTGCTGGACCAATGAAATAGGAATGATCTGGAGAAATGATCAGGGCTGGACGATCCTTTCTTCAACGTTTTGTTTTTCGAGATGGAATTTGCCGGTCATCACATCGTTCTTCCACACACCATCAAGTGAGGTTTTGCGGTAGTTAAGGTGACCACGCATCCGGATCTCAAATCCATCGGCATCTTTGTAAGTAAATGAAACTGAATCACCAAGGATCTGGTATGAACCAACACAGCGGCTCTGTTCATTCACACCGCCTGTATAAAATTCCATGCGGTCATCCGGGCTGAATTTTACAATCACTTTTTCCTTAAGGATGTCGGAGCGGTAATATCCCATCCAGATCCCGTCAATTTCTTTCTCGTCGCGTCCTGTAAAACTCACCAGCATCGTGGCGGTCAGCAGGAAAATGAGTGCTTTCATAATCCACAATTTGATTCCACATATGTATGGGAATAAGAATTGTGCCAAGAACGCCGATGGCTTATAGCCATTGGCCTATGGCTTGGGCGGTTCAGAGTATAGTGAGTCTTTTTACCGCAGAGGAATCAAAGCCAATGGCCAAAGGCCAATAGCCATCGGCTTTACAAAGTCCCTTTCGTACTCGGCAAATAATTACTGAGCGGATCTTTTTTTAAAGCCATCCGCACAGCCTTCGCGAATGCCTTGAAGATCGCTTCTATTTTATGATGCTCATTATCTCCCCTGCATTCGATATTGATATTACACCTGGCTGCATCGGAAAAAGATTTGAAAAAATGATAAAACATTTCCGTAGGTACCTCTCCTATCCTTTCCCTGCTGAAATCAACATTCCATACGATCCATGGACGTCCGCCAAAATCAATCAATACCTTTGCTTCCGTTTCATCCATTGGCAGGGCAAAACCATATCTCTCCATTCCTCTTTTATCACCAACCGCTTTTGAAAAAGCCTCACCTAATGCAATGCCTGTATCCTCAACTGTGTGGTGTTCATCTATATGAAGATCCCCTTTCACTTTTATGTCCAGGTTCAGCATGCCATGCCTGGCCACCTGCTCCAGCATATGGTCGAAAAAACCAAGACCGGTAGAAATGGATGAATGGCCACCACCATCGGGATCTAGACTGATCCTTATTTCCGTCTCATTCGTTTTGCGGATATGCTCCACTTTACGTGCCCCTTTCAGGAAAAGATAAATATCCTTCCAGTCGCTTGTTGCAAGGGCAACTGAACGATTGAGTTCATCCTGCCCGCTGCTTACTTCTGCTGCACCCAGTTCAGGATTATTTTTCAACCAGATGGCTTTACATCCAAGATTTTTTGCAAGCTGCACATCCGTGATCCGGTCACCTATTACAAATGAATTTGGTAAATCATAATCATCGTTATCCAGGTAGCCAGTGAACATGCCAATACCGGGTTTACGTGTATCAAGACCATCTTCCGGGAAACTTCTGTCAATTAATTCTTTGGAAAAAATAATTCCCTCACCTGCAAAACTGCTCATGATGAGATTATGCACAGGCCAGAAATCTGTCTCCGGGAATTTATCCGTTCCCAAACCATCCTGGTTGGTCACCAGCACCAGCTCAAAATCTGTTTCTTCAGCTATGCGTCCCAGGTAGCGAAAAACATCTGGATAGAAACTCAGTTTATCAAATGAATCGATCTGGTAGGTTGGAGGAAATTCACGGATCATCGTACCGTCGCGGTCAATGAATAAACATCTTTTTCTTTTTTTCTGTTCTGGCATATGCTTAATTGAACGTTTTGAGCGTGTTGATTAATTGTTGGTTTTGTGCCGGTGTTCCTATGGTGATCCTCAGGCAATCATCACAAAGAATGATATTACTCCGGTTGCGTACAATAATGCCTTTCGTCTTAAGATATTGATAGACACCTGTTGCACTGTCCATTTTCACGAGTAAAAAATTAGCATCTGAAATAAATATTTTCTGAACGAAAGGAATGTCTTTCAATTGTTCTTCCAGTTGTTGCCTTTCTTTCACCGTTTCCCTGATCATGCTGTTCACATCATCAAGATTTTCCAGCGCCTTCAAAGCCAGTTCCTGTGTAGCCTGGTTGATATTATACGGGGGTTTAATGCGGTTGAGCACCTCGATAATTTCGGCCGAAGCGAAACACATGCCTAACCGCAATGCAGCAAGTCCCCAGGCCTTTGAGAAAGTTTGCAGGATCACGAGGTTGGGATAATCTTTCAGCTCTGATAAAAAAGACCTTTGCCTGCTGTAGTTTATATAGGCTTCATCAAGTACCACAAGCCCTTCAAAATTATTCAGGATCATCTCAATGTCTTCGCTGAGGATACTGTTACCCGTTGGATTGTTAGGTGAACAGATAAAGATCATTTTTGTTCTTTCACTGATCGCAGCTTCCAGTGCATCCATGTCCAGCTGAAACACCGGGGTAAGAGGCACCTCCACTGTCTCAACATTATTGATACCGGCGCAGACCTCGTACATGCCATAGGTAGGCGGACAAATGATCACCTGGTCTTTCCCGGGTTCGCAAAAAGCACGGATCAGCAGGTCTATACATTCATCACTTCCGTTGCCCAGTAAAATATTGGATGGTTCACTCTTTTTGATAGCACTGATCTTTTTTTTCAGCTCCATTTGAAGGGGATCCGGGTACCTGTTATACCATTTGGTGAGCGGGGAACCGAAACTGTTTTCATTGGCATCGAGAAAAACCTGGCCCTGCCCGCTGTATTCACTTCTGGCGGAAGAATATGGTTTTAGTCTTTTGATATTTTCTCTTACGAGCCTGGATAGGTCAAAACCATGGGCTGCCTTTTCCAAAGGAGCAACCATAGATTTCACACGGATACTCACGGCATTGGCATGAGCCTGCAAGCCTTCCGCTTCCGCCATGGTAATGATAGAAGGTGCCAGGCCCTGTAAACCTTTTTCATTTAATTTCTGGTAAGTGATCTTCTTTACAAAGCTTTCAACACTTACCCCGCTGTAGGCCCTCGCAAATCCATTAGTCGGCAAGGTATGATTGGTACCACTGGCATAATCCCCTGCACTTTCAGGAGACCAGGCACCAATGAATACAGAGCCGGCGGAGATAACCTGCCCCGCAATTTCATCTTCATTCCTGCAGTTGATGATGAGATGTTCAGGCGCGTATTCATTTACCAGTTCAACAGCTTCCTCTACATCCTTTACAATGATGATGCGGCTGTGTTGCAGTGCCTGTGCTGCTATTTCCTTTCTTGGGAGCTGTGATAACTGTACATCAACAGCTGCCTTCACATTTTCTGCAAATGTTTTGGAAGTGGTCACCAGTAAGACCTGGCTGTCAGCACCATGCTCCGCCTGTGATAAAAGATCAGATGCAACAAATTCAACATGAGCCGTTTCATCTGCCAGCACACAAAGTTCACTGGGACCTGCAGGCATGTCTATCGCGACACCTTCCACCTGTACCAGTTGTTTGGCAGCGGTTACATACTGGTTTCCCGGGCCAAATATTTTATAAACCCTCGGTATGGTTTCTGTGCCATAGGCCATGGCTGCAATGGCCTGTGCTCCTCCTGACTTAAAAATCCTTGTAACACCAACAGCCTGCGCTGCAAATAAGATGGCCGGGTGAACCTGCCCGTTTTTGCCCGGGGGCGTGCATAAAATAATTTCCTTGCAGCCTGCAAGTTGGGCAGGAATACCGAGCATCAATACCGTAGAAAACAAAGGTGCTGTTCCACCCGGAATGTACAATCCTACTTTTTCAATAGGCCTGTTCTTACGGGAACACATGACCCCATCCATCGTATCAACATTTTCCTCGTGCAATTGATGGCGGTGAAATTTTTCTATGTTTTGACGGGCCTGCAGGATGGCCTGTTTTAATACAGCAGGTACCAATTGTACAGCGGATTCTAATTCCGCAGGACTTACTTCCAGGGGAATTTGTTTCAATCCATCAAAAACCTCGTTATAATGGTGCAGGGCAGCATCGCCTTCTTCTTTCACCTTCTGAATAATGACCCGTGCTTTATCGAGGATGGTTGTATTATCCGCATAAGGTCTTGCAATGATTTCCTTCCAGTTGGTTTTTGGGGGATTTATTATGAGCTGCATACATTCAGTTTATCAGACGATCATTTTTTCAATAGGTACTACCAGGATTCCCTGTGCACCCGCTTCTTTCAGGGCCTCGATTTTTTCCCAGAATTCATCTTCATTCAATACACTGTGTACAGAACTCCAGCCTTCTTCGGCGAGCGGTAAAACCGTCGGGCTTTTCATCCCGGGAAGGAGACTGAATATCCTGTCAAGAGAATCATTCGGTGCATTCAATAAAACATATTTATTGTTGGCTGCTTTTTTTACCGCACGGATCCTGAATACCAGTTTATCGAGCAGGGCCTGCATCTCCTGTGGCAGGGTATGGGAACGTACCAGGACCGCTTCACTTTTCAGGATGGTCTGTACTTCATCCAGCCCGTTCATGAATAAAGTAGATCCGCTGCTCACGAGGTCGCAAATGGCATGGGCAAGGCCAATACCCGGAGCCAGTTCTACTGAACCGCTGATCTCATGGATCTCCGCCCTGATCTTATGCTCGTCAAGGAATTTTTGTGTGAGATGAGGATAACTCGTGGCGATCTTTTTCCCCTGCAGGAACTCCACACTGTCATACTCATCTGTTTTTTTAACGGCAATGGAAAGCCTGCATTTACCAAAGCCAAGTTTCTCCACCGGTACCACCTGCCTGTTCTTTTCCAGCAGAACATTTTCACCCACGATACCAATATGAGCCACACAGTCTTCAACGTACTGGGGAATATCATCATCCCTCAGGAAAAAAACTTCGAGCGGAAAATTTTCTGCTACGGTACGCAACTGGTTCCTTCCGTTTTTGACATCAATGCCGCAGTCTTTCAAAAGACTGATGCTTTCATCGTGCAGGCGCCCGGATTTCTGGATCGCGATTTTCAGGTTCATATTATTAAAAATAAAAAGGCTCACCTTGTATGGTAAGCCCTGGTCTATTATAAGTACAAAAGATCACCAGCCTACCCGGGGGTCTGCGTATGATGATGCATATGTACAGTAAAACATGTCATTCGAGTCGCAAAAATAGGATTCCGGCAGCAGTCACCAAAGTTTTTCATTTATTGATGGCCGGGACTGAAGAAAGCCAGGTTAGATTTCGTACCTTAAAAGGGATATGAAAAAGAATGAGGAAAAATCACTTACACAAGAAGACCTGGTCAGCCTGACCCTTGGACAGAGGTCCGCAGTCACCCCCAAAGAAAAAGCATTGCTCAAGGAGATCAAAGAGATTAAGAGAAAGGGCCGGATTGTAGAAATCCCCAAAGAATTTTTATAAAATCCTTCTCTGAAGCTTATGGTTTTATCTGCAAAACCTGGCTGGATTGAAAACAAGCGGGCCCGGCACTGAATTAACCCATTGAAATGAACGGCTATATTGCCAATTTTAACGTTGATCGGGGCTGTTCAAACAACCATTAAAACGGTATTAACGTCTGAATCCTGAGCTTTGCAAAAACCTTCCGGATGAGAAAGTTAATCGTGATACTGAGTTTTTTATTTGTGGCTGAATCTGTGTCTGCCCAGAAAGTGGACAGCATTTATTTCAACCTGTATACTGACAGCCTGAAAAAAGGGTTTTTCAATTATATCAGCATTGATGGTAAGCTTGCCGACGGCAGCTGGTCACCGCTAGATTCCACCCAGATCCTGTTTATTTCAGATGGAGGTTATTTTAAAGGCAATGACCTGTTTATTGACAGTTCCTATACATCGGATAAGGTACGTGTAAAAGCTGTGCTGAAAACCAATCCCAAGGTTTGGAAAGAGACAGTGATCTACATCCGCAAACGAGGTTTCGATGAACCCCTGAAAACAAATGAGCAGATCCTGGAAGAGATGAGGCGGAAATCGAGGAAAGGATAATGTAATGATAAGATAACTGAATAAATCAGGCACTATATTTCAAATTAAAAACGGCTGGAAGACCAGCCGTTTTTTTTATTCCTTAGAAAAATAATTCTGAATAATTCATCACATCTTTTTCGCGTCTTCCAGGAACTTCGCAAGCCCGATATCCGTGAGTGGATGTTTTAATAAACCAAGGATGGAATCAAGCGGGCAGGTACAAACATCAGCACCTAATTCAGCAGCACGGATGATATGATTGGCATTGCGTATAGAAGCTGCCAGGATCTCGGTTTTATAACCCTGGATGGCATAGATATTCGCGATCTGACCGATGAGCACCATACCGTCCCATCCACTGTCGTCAATACGTCCAATGAAGGGTGAAACATAAGATGCTCCTGCTTTCGCGGCAAGGATGGCCTGGCCTGCAGAAAATACAAGTGTGCAATTGGTACGGATGCCATTGTCAGTAAACCATTTGATGGCTTTGATACCATCTTTGATCATAGGTACTTTCACAACAATATTCGGGTGAATGGCTGCCAGCTTTTTTCCTTCTTCAATGATGGTGGCAACATCGGTGGAAAGCACTTCTGCGCTGATATCACCATCCACCATTTCACAAATGGTTTTGTAGTGCTGGTTGATGGCATCCTGGCCTTTGATGCCCTCTTTGGCCATGAGAGATGGATTGGTAGTAACACCGTCCAGGATTCCCAGTTCATTGGCTTCCTTTATCTGGGCAAGGTTGGCGGTATCGATAAAAAACTTCATGTTGATTGGTGATTTTAAGAATGATGTGAGGCGCTGCAAAATTCGGTTTAATTCTTTTACCGCCAAGAAAAAGCTAATGGCTATTAGCCATTGGAAATTGACCGATTTGAAAAATGATTGAAAGGGGAAAAATTGTATGAACCTAAGTCTTGAACCTTGATCCTTGCAGCTTGAAGCTTAACTAGTAGCTAGAAGCTGGCCACTAGCAGCTAAAAAAAAATGGCAGGCTACTTACATCGCACCGCTACAACCGCCTACCCTTGCTACCTTCCGGTCCTGGGGGAGTTCAGCAGGAGCTGGCCGTATAAGACCTGCCGGGGCAAAGATAG
>CBDUBK010000036.1:0-9526 GCA_965365375.1 uncultured bacterium
GGTTTTTTTATGCCTTTTAAAGGAATGTCTCTACCAGGACAAGATTCTCCTGTTATTACTTCTCTTTCACATTTCTGCTGACCATTTATTACAAGAACTTTAGACACTCTGGAGAATTTGCCTGGTTAAAAACAGATTATCATTCCTGGATCCTTTTCTCTTTTTTTGATAACCCGGTCCACTGTTCCGAGTGGTTATTATGAAGTTTTCGCCAGCTTAAGTCCACCAAATTTTACAGGTCATTTCCAGACGGCACACTGTGCTTTATTACAAAATGATGTGCCGTTTTGTCTTGACCTCTTTAGGGGAACAAACCATTTTCTACTGGTCAGGATATTCTTCCATTATGCAGGGTTGACCTTTCTCCACAATGCATGTTTTGCATCTATCCCCCTAAAACTGTTTTGTCGCCCTTTAAAAAGCCTTACTGGTTCAATGAACTATTTCCCCAGATATCAGTTTTTGATCCAAAATAGGAGCACATAACAATTGTATATGTGTAATTTATTTACAATGGAACTATTCTTTTGACGTATAAGTTTACTAAATCTCCACTTAACGCAGATAATCAACTATTTAGTTCAATACATTATTATAATTCTAACTATTAATCAATAAAATAGATTCGGTCTTAATTCATTGATATTATTATTACGAGTAGTTTATCAGTTAAAACTGATTATAAATTGATAATAAGTTGTTTATAATTTATTTAGCTACTAATTAGAATGGCAATTAAGTATTTCAATCCCTGGATAAAAAATTCTAACGTCTTTAGCAGAGTTTTTTAATGGTTTGAAATGTGTTCAAAATGAAAGCACCATATTTGTACAAATAACCACATGAAAAAACGATGGTTCACCGCGCTCCTCTTTCTTCTTATCCTGGCTTCCTGCGGAAAGGTCAAGGACCCGGAATTCCGCCGGGTAGAACATTTCAGGATCAAAAATTTTGGATTGACTGATGTGACCATTGGCTTCAAAGTCACTTATTTCAATCCCAATAATTTTGGGGTAACTGTCAAAGAAGCAGCTGCTGATGTATTTATGGATTCGGTATTCATGGGGAAATTTGTCCAGGACACCTCGGTAGCTGTAGGCAAAAACGCAGAATTTTCAATTCCCCTTTCCGGTAAAATTTCCCTGGGAACAGCACTCAGATTAGACCTCCGGAATATCGGTGAACGGAAAATAAACCTGAAAGCAAATGGTAATGTGAAAGTGGGGAAGGCAGGAATATTTGTAACCAAACCTTTCGTTTACGAAGGGATGCACAGCCTGGGCGAGATCAGTTTGCAGCAATAAAAAATCCCGCTCGGGGGCGGGATTCTGAATTATCTGAAAATGTCTTAATCTTTCTTCTTTGCCGGATCAGGGATCTTACAGCATTTGGGCAGGGTTTTATATACATCCGGGTTGGCAGCTATCTCATTCGCATCATAACCTGCATTAGCTATGCCTGCTTTGATAATTTCCTCGTTGGTCCGGTCTGTAATGTATTTTACCGTGGTTTCCTTTTTCTTCACATTCACATTTACGGTCATGACTCCATCATAACGTTTTAAAACTTCTTCGATCTTTTTCTTGCACATATCACACTGTACGGTAGGTGTGCTGATCTTGACTGTTTGAATAGGTTTGGTCTGGGCTGAGGCCAGTAAAGTAAAGCAGGTAATGAAGGATAGAAACAATAGTTTTTTCATGAGGCTTTATTTTGTTCCCAAATTAAGAAAGTCCTGTCCAGTTTGCAGGGTCCGCCCTCCATTTTAACAATATCTCCTCGTCTCCCGGGCGGATCGTGCCTTTCCTGCCTGCAAGACTCAGCAGGCTTGGGTAATTGGTCAATGAATGATAACTGACACCAGCCTCCTGGAATGCAAGCCTGGCCTGTTCAAATTCATAATTGAAGATGGAAACCATACCGGTGATTTCCAGTCCCTGCAAGCGCAGAACATCCACTACCTGTAAACTGCTTTTCCCCGTTGAGATAAGATCCTCAATAACAATTACTTTTTGACCTGCCTGAAAACCACCTTCGATCTGGTTGCCCAAACCATGTTCCTTGGGTTTGGGGCGTACATAGATAAATGGAAGTTTGAGCTGGTCGGCAACCATAGCTCCCCAGGCAATTCCTGCAGTGGCCACGCCTGCTACAAGATTAGCCTCACCGAATTTCTCGAAAACTACATTGCATAATTCACTCTTGATATAATCCCGGATATAGGGCTGAGAGAGAATCTTGCGATTATCGCAGTAAATAGGGCTCTTCCACCCGCTGGCCCAGGTAAAGGGTTCATCAGGGCTTAATCTCACGGCATCGGCCTGCAGTAATTTTTCAGCGGTAACAGTAGCGTCAGTCATGCGGCGAAGATAAAGCACGGAGGCCATTGGCAATTAGCTATTGGCTATTGGCTTCCGGCTCTTAGATTTGTATCAACCATCGCCATGTATACAATCTATTTTGATCATAAACCCCTCTTCCTTACAAGCAAGATCAGTCCTTCAATAGAAGAATATTTGCACCATGAAGAAACTGTTTTTATCGATGATTTTGATGCGCATACGGTAAAAGCAATGATCCATGAAATGCAAGCCCCCCAGATCAGCACCGGTGTTTTCCTGCACAAGGATGTTGATGAATTACTCCAGGCATTTAAAAAGAAACTGGTACTCGTCCAGGCGGCAGGGGGACTGGTTTATACACCTGCGCATGAAATACTGCTGATTCACCGGAGGGGAAAATGGGACCTGCCTAAAGGAAAACTGGATGCGGGTGAAGACCTTGCAGGTTGCGCAGAAAGAGAAGTGAAGGAAGAAACCGGCCTGAATGCAATCAAAAACGAATCTCCCCTGCTTGTTACTTACCATACTTACCATGAAAAGGGTAAACATATTTTAAATGAATCGCACTGGTATTTGTTCTCATCACCGAAGCAGGAAGTAATGTTACCCCAACTGGAGGAAGATATTGACCTTTGCAAATGGGTCACAGCCGGTGAACTGGCCACTTATATGGAAAACACGCATGCTTCCATCATTGATGTGTTGAATGCAGGAATCAAAAAATTACGGGAAAAAGAAAATCTCTAAACCAGTTTCAGGCTTGCGTCCTGGCGAATCGTTCTTAATACGGCATCCGGCACAAACTGGGATACATCTCCGCCATTACGGATCACATCACGTACCAGCGTAGAAGCTACAGAAGTGAATTTCGGAAGGCAGGTGAGGAATACAGTTTCAATATTGGCATCCAGGCTGCGGTTCATGTCCGCAATGGCTTTTTCGTATTCGAAATCATTTACATAACGAATGCCGCGTAGAATATAATTTGCTTTTACCCTTTTACAGCATTCAACGGTGAGACCGTCATAAATCACCGCTTCAATTTTAGGTTCATCCCTGAAGATCTCGTCCAGCCATCCCATCCTGGTTTTTTCTGAATACATGGGTGCCTTGTTCGAATTCATACCGATACCGATATATAATTTATCGAACAGGGGCAATGATCTTTCTATTATATCAATATGACCGAAAGTGACGGGATCAAAAGTGCCTGGAAATAATGCAATGCGCATGCAACAGGATTGTGAGTGGAAAATTAAGCTGAATTTCTTTCACCTGCCAATAAATACAAAACGGCCATCCGTACTGCCACTCCGTTTTCAACCTGCTGTAGAATGATTGACTGGTCACTGTCTGCAACATCGCTGTCCAGTTCCACTCCCCTGTTGATCGGTCCCGGGTGCATGATGGTTACAGGTTTGGAAAGGCTGTTGAGTAACTGTTTATTGATCCCATAAACGAGACTGTATTCTCTCAGTGAAGAAAACAATACCTGGTTCTGTCTTTCCAGCTGGATCCTCAGCACATTGGCAACATCACACCATTCAAGCGCTTTCCTGAGATTATATTCCACCCTTACATCAAAAGCTTCTTCCATGTATTTGGGAATAAGTGTTGGTGGACCGCAAACCGTTACTTTAGCGCCCATTTTAACCAGCAGGTGAATATTGCTTTGCGCTACACGGCTATGCATGATATCGCCAATGATGGCCACCTTTCGGCCCTCCAGGGTTCCAAATTTTTCAATAATGGAAAATGCATCCAGCAAGGCTTGTGTAGGATGTTCATTGATGCCATCACCGGCATTGATGATAGCTGCAGGAATATGTTTGGCAAGGAAGTGCGGTGCGCCGCTGGCACTGTGCCGCATCACTACCATATCCACCTTCATGGATAGAATATTATTAACTGTATCGAGAAGCGTTTCTCCTTTGGAAACAGAGGAGCCCGAAGCAGAGAAATTGACCGTATCTGCCGAAAGGCGCTTTTCAGCCAGTTCAAATGAAATCCTTGTGCGGGTAGAATTTTCGTAAAAAAGGTTCACGATTGTTACATCACGAAGGGAAGGCACTTTTTTAATTGGTCTCTGTAAAACTTCTTTGAATTCCTTTGCTGTATTCAGAATAAGGGAGATATCAGTGGCAGTAAGATCTTTTATACCTAAAAGATGACGCGTAGAAAGTCTCATTAAAAATCAAAGATAGGGGAAAGGAAGGTATAAGCTACAAGCTGCGAGCTATGAGCTGCGGGAAAAAACAATGGCTCCTTAAGGTTTCAGTATGCAAACAGGTACTACTCCTTCTTCCATATAAAGCATCATACTAATACCACCTCGTCTTTACCATCCTTTTCCTGCCAGTAGACCTTCACTTTTTGCGTGATGATGGAGTCTATGGACTTGCCTGTATAATCGGGTTGGATAGGCAGCTGCCGGCTATAACGGCGGTCTATAAGAACCATCAGCTCGACACTTGCGGGGCGGCCAAAATCCATCAGCGCATCCAGGGCGGCCCTGATCGTGCGGCCAGTATAAAGAACATCATCAATAAGAATTACTTTCCTTCCTTCCATGGAAAAGCGGATATCGGTCTGGTTGGGAACATGGAGTTCCTTCCTGATATCATCCCTGTAAAAAGTGATATCCATTTTTCCATAAAGTATCTGGGCAGGATCAAGTTCCTGAGAGAGTTCTTTTACGATTCGCTCAGATAAAAAAATCCCCCGTGGCTGCAATCCAACCAGCACTGTATTTTCCAGTTGGCCGGTTGATTCAAGTATCTGGTTGGCTAACCTCTTTATGGTGAGTGATATCTGTTGCTGGTTGAGAACTGATTTCAAGAAGAAATTTTGATAAAAATAATCAATCAGATCCTACTGCATTTATTGTTTTTGCCGGCGGCGGAATTTTCTGACCTTAACGGAAAGAAATAAACCAGCGCATATGCAAGAATATACTGGCATTCCTTAATTCCCTGTCATTGACCGCATAACCTTCCTTAACTACATCCTTGATACCCTGGTTGTAACGGAACCCAAAAGCAAAACCTTTCCTGGATACATGCCCTGCTCCAAACCCCCAACCTATATCCTGCTTATTTCGCTGTTCTGTATGGTCATATTCCTGGGTATCCGGGCCTTTCTGTTTTGCATTGATCATAAAACTCATTTGAGGACCGGCTTCAGCATAAATCCCTGAACTTAACCCGAACTGAAGCATCAGGGGAACACTGATATAATTAATGACCTGTTTGTAAACCCTTAAGTTGGAGACTGGCCGGCCGGTGATATAATCAATCGAAGTATATGTTTCGCTTATCCTGGAGCCATTACGGCTGTATAATATTTCTGGCTGGATGGCAAATTTACCACCCGCGGCAACGGGTATGCGTGCAAAAAGCCCGGCATGGTAACTTAATTTCCATTCTGCCCTGGGCTTATAACTGGATTGATTTTGTTTCATATTGAATTTAGTCATTCCCGGACCGGCCTTTATACCAAATGAAATTTTTGGTTGCTTTGCTTCCTGGCCATAGTGAGATAAAGAGAACGTCAGTAAAATGAGAAGCAGGATGATTTTATGCATAAAAGTTGTTCATCTGTTTTGAAAAAAAGAAATTCTGATAACTGTTAAATTCTAATTATTGTAAAAAATTGGGCGTTAGAACAACACAAGGAGTTGGAATCCTTAAGCAAATGTTTCTGTACGCCGCTTCTTTTTGGAATACTTTATTTTAAAAGATGAAGTAGCGGAAATTCAAAAATAAGGTGGCATTCCTGTACTCTCGGTCTCCTATGGCATATTGCTCCTTAACTACATTCTTTGTTCCATGAGCATACCTGAAACCAAGTGCAAATCCTTTTTTGGATTCATGCCCGGCTCCAAGTGTAAGAGATAAATCCTGCTTGTTTCTTTGTTCGGTTTGATCATATTCCTGCGAATCCGGGCCATTTTGTTTTGAACTCAGTAACAAGCTCATTTGCGGACCGGTCTCAAAATAAAATCCTGAAGGAACCCGGAACTAGAGCATAACAGGAACATTTATGTAATTAATGATCTGTTTGAATGCCCTGACTGTGTAATTACCACTGATATTACCAACGGTATGATTGATCCTCGCTCCCTGGCGGCTGTACAGGAGTTCAGGCTGCACATTAAATTTTCCTTCCGCAGCCAGCGGGATGTTTATGAATGCGCCACCCTGGAAGCTTACCATCCATTCAGCTCTCCATTTCTCCTGGAGCGATTCCGGTTGTTTCACATTGAATTTGCTTAAACCCGGACCCACCTTAAGACCAAAGGAAATTCTGGAAGGATCACGCTCCCCTTCCTGTGAAAAAACAACAGAAGAAAAAATTATGAAGACTGAAAAAAATAATATCCTCATGCCAGTAATTTTCAATGCCCAATTAAAAATCAATAAATACTTCTTTTACCTCGGGCGTAAATGTAATATGAGAATTACCAATTTGCAACTGGCAGACCTTCATTGATAGTATTCTAAGCCGCCCCTCTTAAATGTTGATCCCTGATCTATTAAACCTGATAGGAAGAACCAGATTTAATTACAAAAAAAAGGCTGTCTCCTTGAGACAGCCCATCCTGTTTGTGAGAATAAAATTATTTATTGGCACCAAACAACCATGTCAAACCAACCTGCACCACTGAATTCCTCAGTCTTGCATCACCTGAAGTTGAAGTTTCTTCAAGTACATTGGTAAAACCATGATTATAACGGGCTCCGATACCAAGACCCATGCGGGACATATAACCTAAACCGGCACCCCATGAAAAATCAAATTTTTCCATCTGGTCTTTGTTATCGGTTTCATTGTTTGTACCAGGACCTTCCTGCTGAGCAACAATCAGGAAACTTGCCTGTGGACCTGTTTCTACATAAAATCCACCTGCGCTTTTCCACTGGAGCATTACCGGAACAGATACATAACTGAGGTCCTGCTCATATGTGCTTTCTGTAGTTACCGTACCAACAGTTGTAGTGGTTTTCATTTTGCTACCCTGGCGGTTGTACAGCAGTTCCGGTTGAACAGCAAATCCTCCATTAGGGCTTACGGGAATGCGCACCAGTAATCCGGCGTGCGCTGTTGTTTTCAAATTGGTGCTTGGTTCATTAGCAGTATAATCACTTGGCCTTAATTTGGCAAGGTTCACACCACCTTTAATACCGAAGTAAGTTTTATTCGGCATAGGTGAACGATTCACATTCTCTTGGGCGAACACAGCCAGGCTAGTGGATAATGCTAATGCAATCAAACTGATCTTTTTCATACGTTATTTTTTGTTTCACCACCTTATTACAAAAAAAAGGCCGCAAAAAACTGCAGCCTTTTTTCTTTTAAAATTTCTTTACGTTGTTAACGTGAAGTTGCCTTGTGATTATTGTTGAACATATAGAAAACACCCACCTGGAATACATTATTCCGCCTTACAGCACTACCGGCATCATTGATATTATTCAATCCAAAATTGTAGCGGGCATCAACACCAAAGCCAGAATATGTTAAATAACCAAGCCCAGCGCTCCACGAAAAATCCACAGATTTAAAATCATCTGAGGTAAAAAATCCCGTTTCTGTCCCATCACGCTTGTCATTTACACTTGCCAGGAACCCTACCTGGGGTCCTGTCTGGATTCGAAATCCATTATCGAACATATACTGCAACTGCAGCGGCACATTGATATAGTTCAATCCAAGGGAATGTTCACCATCTCCCACTGTATATTTTGCACCCTGGCTGGAATAAACCACTTCAGGCTGCAGCGCAAACTGCTTTGATAAATGAATATGGGCCAGTAACCCGGCATGAACACCCAGTCTTGAGCCCATTTCACTACCCTGGTCATTTGATAAGGTGGATACATTCAAGCCTCCCTTGAGACCGAATTGTGCGCCTTGTGCAAATACAGCAGCTGTTGCAAAAAGAGCGATTACCATTAAGCTGATCTTTTTCATAAGTTCTTTTTCCCCTTAAATACAAAAAAGAGGCCGCAATTGAAGAGCTGCCTCAAATCCCGCAGTACATAGCTGTAAATAAAAGACCTTCATATAAAATACCGGGGCCTATAACGGGATGGGCTACTCTACCCACCCTGATAGCAAAAAAAGAAGGTTGCAATACTGCAACCTTCCTTAAAATTTAAGTTGGATTCAAATTAGAAACCGAAACCAAGAGTCAGACCGGTTCTAACACCGAAACCGGTGAAACCACCCTGGATGTCGAAAGAATCATCATCGCTGTCGTTTTTGAATTTTGCAGAGCTGTAAGAAGGACCTGCGAAAATATCAAGAACAAAACCGCTACCCCACATTTTCTGCCAGCCAATGATAGCACCGCCACCAATGGTAGTGAAACTTGTTTTATCAGCAGTTTCTTTGTCTTCGATTTTGAAGTTCTGGTAACGCGCAAACGGAGCTGCGTATACACCATTCAAAGCTTGTTTGGCACCGCCGAAATAAATACGGAATTCAGGAGTAACACCCAGGCCGGAATATTTGATTCCGCTGAAGTTCAAACCAGAATAGAAAACACCCAATTGAGCTGAAGTGTTTTCACCAACTGCTCTTTCATATTGAATGTTACCGGTCAAAAAAGCTAAGGAGAGTGGGTTCAACTTGATGGCGTTATTTTTCACATTTTCCTGGGCCTTCACTGCGAAGCTGGCTGCAAACAGAACCAGCATTAATGAAATTTTTCTCATACGATTAGTTTTTATTATGTCGCAAAGTTATTCGCGGTATTGAGAATTCAAAGTCAATGCATAACGAACTATCATTTTTTTTGTTTGAACTGTTATTAATACGTTGTGAACGGTGAGAACTACGATCGTAATATTCCAGTAGGGCTTTGACAAACTGAAAAAACTAAGTGGGATTGCTTAGCTGCCCTTAACAATTCATTTAGAAATCCAACAAAAAAAAGCTGCCCTATGGACAGCTTTCAATTTTTAAATGCCTTCACTCTCGCCTCTTAAGAACGGGTAGCGGTAATCGGTGGGAGGATTAAAAGTTTCTTTAATGGTTCTTGCACTCAGCCAACGGTAAAGATTCAGCTGTGATCCTGCCTTATCATTGGTACCACTTGCCCGCGCACCGCCGAAAGGCTGCTGGCCTACAACAGCTCCTGTAGGTTTATCGTTGATATAAAAATTACCTGCAGCGTTTCT
>CBDUBK010000037.1:0-9425 GCA_965365375.1 uncultured bacterium
TACCGTTTTTAAGAAGAGAGTACGCAAGACAACGATCCTGCTTTCTGTGATCACGGTCATAGAGCTGTTGATTGGCCTGGCGATCTATAATATTCATAAGGGAGAAAATCCCAGTGAGCTGCTCATACTCATGTTCAAGGGCATGGTATGCATCCTCACGCTGGCAAAGGCTTATTATATCGTGTCTGTTTTCATGCACCTGGGTGATGAAATCAGGAATATGATCATGACCATTGTGGTGCCCCTCCTGCTTTTTGTATGGTTCATTGGCGCCTTCCTCTGGGATGGCAGCGCCTATCGTAACAACCGTAACCGTTACGATACTTTTAAGAAAGAGCATACAATGGACCGCAAAACACACGGAGCCGATACCAGCGTGCATAAGCTCGATTAATTGTTTGTTATATGACAATCCTTATTCATCGCCTGCATAATTTTGCAGGCGATGCTGTTTGGAGGAGGTCAATGGTGAATGGTCAATGGTGAATGAATCACCCTGGATTAATATCATTCACCAGTCGAATAAGGGAGAAAAGACAGAATTTTAATGAATGTAGGGCATTGACCATTCACCATTCACCATTCACCATTCACCATCATCATTCACCAACATCATGAACAA
Organism: uncultured bacterium; assembly: GCA_965365375.1. Lineage (GTDB taxonomy): Bacteria > Bacteroidota > Bacteroidia > Chitinophagales > Chitinophagaceae > Flavisolibacter. The sequence continues at coordinate 623 of CBDUBK010000037.1, forward strand.
AGGCGCCGCCATAGGAGTTTTCTTAGCAGCAGGTATTTCATTACTGGCTTATTTCATCATGCGTATGGTGCCTACCGTTTCCATGCCTCACCAGCTATTTGTTGATTCTGTGGTGACCACGGTCTCAGGTGGCAAACAAAAAACCGATACGGTCTGGAAAAAAGTTCCTGATTTTAATCTCACCAATCACCTGGGCGAACAGGTATCATGGAAAGACCTGGAAGGCAAGATCGTTGTGGCAGATTTTTTCTTTACAACCTGCCCGAGCATTTGTCCTGCCATGACCAGGAATATGAAAAAACTCCAGGAAGCCATAAGAAGTAATGCCAAGGTGGGCAACAGGGAAGCGGAATATGTACACTTCATTTCTTTTACGGTTGACCCGGAGCGCGACAGCGTTGCAGCCCTGAAAAAATTCGCTGACCGCTACCAGGTCAATCCACGCAACTGGTGGCTGCTTACCGGCGATAAAAAACAGATCTACGATCTTGCCCTCAAGGGGATGAGCCTGGGAATTTCAGAAACAGCGGTGGATACTGGTTTTATTCACCCGCAACAGTTTGTATTGATAGATAAGAACAGGGTGGTTAGAGCCAGGAAGGATGAACGTGGAAATATTGATCTATACAATGGTCTTGATTCAACCGATTTAAAAAAGCTCGCGGAAGATATCATCCTGCTTTCAGTAGAAAAAGATCCTTCGAAAAAATCAGTGCTCGCAGGAAAACTTGAACTGATCGCTATTGTTTTTTCCATCGTCGCAGTTGGAATCATTGTGTTGATGTACTTCCTGAAAAAAGAAAAAAACAAAGCATGAACATCGCGCTGCAAAAAAATGACCGTAAAGCCAGGATCATCATTTACAGTTTTTCCGTTTTTATTTTTCTTGCGGTCACAGGTCTTGAAAGGGTAACGCTGGATGTGGATCTTGGTTTTGATCCGCATGTACTTGGACTGGTGAACGCGGTTATCAACAGTATCGTCGCTGTATTATTGCTCGCGGGGCTTTTCGCAGCTAAATCTCGAAAGCTGGTCCTTCACCGCAATATCATGTTCCTCGCCATGGGCCTTTCAGTTCTTTTCCTGCTTACCTATATTACCCACCAGGTATTTGGCGGACCTACTTTATACGGGGATGCAGATCATAATGGTGTGGTGGATGCTGCTGAAAAAACAGCGGCGGGCAGTATGCGCTATGTTTATTACCTATTACTTGGAACACATATCATTCTCGCAGGTGTTTCACTACCTTTTATTCTATTCACCGCCTACCGGGCCCTGATCAGTGAAAATGCGGAACACAGGAAGATTGCCAAAAAAACATGGCCCATGTGGTTCTATGTCGCGGTGAGCGGCCCATTGGTTTACCTCATGATCAGTCCTTTTTACTAAAAAGTTTTTCCAGGGTTTTTTCCAGTTCATTTCCCCGTAAACCATAATCTATAATGCGGCCTTCTTTGTCGAGAAGGATGGCTGTTGGGATGGAACTGATGCCAAGTGTGGAGGAAACACTGTTTTGCCAGCCTTTGAGGTCTGAGACATGTATCCAGGGAAGACCGTCCTTCTGGATGGCCTCTTCCCATTTATCACCATCATGATCAAGCGAAACTCCAACGATCTCCAGTCCTTCCTTCCTGTATCTTTCATACAGCTGTTTCAGTTTGGGATTTTCTTTCCTGCAGGGCATGCACCAGGAAGCCCAGAAATCCAGCAGCACATATTTCCCTTTTAATGATGAAAGTGTGAAGGAATCTTCCAAAGCAGGTAAGGTGAAATCAATATAATTTCCCCGCTGCAAATATTCCGTGCTCATGCCAGCCTTTTTCACATAGCTTACAGCATACGCTTTTATATTTTCATCCACCGGCTCAAGCGCAGCTAAAGCCCATTCAGATCCAAGTTCTTTATGCAGCTTCATCACCAGGTCAACAGAAATGGAATGTGAGGGATATTCCCTGATGATATTCATGGCAAGCTCCTTAATTTTTCTGTTGGCAAATTCCGGTTCGTATTTTTTCCTGATCTTCCTGGAATCATTTTCAAAATTTTGCATGACCGATTCCATTTTACTCCCGGAAATGGAAGTCTTACCAATACATTTTTCCCCATCATCCACAGTAAACACCCTGGCTTCAATGTTGATCTCACTTGCTTCCAGGTAAAATGGAATTAAGCATTTGCTGTTGGTAAGGGAGAGGGAAGCACGGGAAGCTTTTTCTATTTCACCTTCAAAAATGACTTCCTTTACCGTAGCAGGAATGGTCATGATCTTTTTATCGAAAACCAGCTTCACAGAATCACCGGGAACCGAATTGAATGTAACATGAAGTTTGAATTTTCCCTGCGGGAAGGCTAAAGAACTTAAACTCACGAAAAGGCAAATGAAAAAGGCGCGCATCAATAAATTTTACTTAAAAGTTAGCACCAATTTCTAAAAATCCAATAGGAGGATTTACTCGTGGAAGTCGAGGTAGATGATTTTGTTATCTGCTGAGCGGCTGAAATCAGCATACCGGGTAATTGTATTTCCGTTATACTGAAAACTCAGGCTAACCTCCGATTGTTCGGGCAGGGTCATGATACAATCAAAACAATGAAGCGATGCTGTAAGGCTGCAGTCCGCATTGATATCTGATACCAGTTCAGCAAGATTGGGCTGGTTATAATTTTTACTGGAGAGTCCTTTGATCCATTGATTGAAAAATCCCCGTGCAGCCTCCTGGTTGTTTGTAGCCAGGGCCTCCGCCAGGTTTTCACATTTTACAGCTTCATCCTTATCACAGGAGATCAGGAATGTGGACAAAACAAATAGAAAAACAAATTTCCGGGTCATGCAGGTTTGACAAAGCATAAGGGAATTCCGTTGCACCAGGAATCATTTTTTGCGGATAACCAGTTCTTCCCATGGAGTGGTTCCATCTTTCTCCCTCGAGAAAACCAGGTCATTGCTTTCCCCGATCACTATTTCGGCGGTGGTATAGATAATATTCCCATCGAGCAGGTGGCCGCCAGTTGTTTTGCCGGTACTGTCACTTACACTGATATGAATATGTGAACCATTCCTGGATAGAGTTCCTGTAAGACTTACAATCTCGAAATGACCTTCAGCCATTGATCCGTTTTGCTGGTTGGCGAAGCGGATATTATATTTTGTTAGACTTCCTGCGCAGGTAACGATCCATGCGGCATCCAGTTCATTCTTTTCTGCAAAAGCCTGTAATTCTTTTTTCAGGTCCTGCCCGGGTTTTAATCTTATGACATGAGTTTTATGCATGGGTTCATTACACGAAAAAAGGCTCAATAAAAAAGTTACTATGGTCAATTGTAAAAAGCGCATCACCTGATTTCAAGTTCTTCCGCAGGGTTCCAGAATATTTTTTTGAAATCCTGCACCTGGTCATCAATCACCTTGATGCCTTCTTTTTCCAGGAGTTCCTGCATTTTTTCCGGGGGATCGAAATGAATTTTACCGGTGAGTAACCCCTGCCGGTTTACCACCCTGTGTGCAGGAACTTTTGGTCTTACCCTGTGTGAACCATTCATCGCCCAGCCCACCATCCTGGCTGACATTTTTGCGCCAAGTGCAGCAGCAACAGCACCATAAGAAGTTACTCTTCCTTTAGGTATCTGTCTCACCACATCAAACACCAGTTCGAAAAAGGATGCTTCAGATTTGCCGGAAGGCCTGATGCTTTTAAGTGGTTCCTGTCTGGTTTTTTTGGGAGGCATCGTTTTGGTCTTTTGATTTCCTGTTTTCCAATAAACGGGAGCGGCGTGGTTCAGGTACTGCTTTATAATCGTAGGGACAATTCAAACAACCATTACCACAACAATAACCGCGTTCCAGCAGGTATTGTGCAGTAAGAACAACAAAGCCATCGTTGTTCATGTAATAATCATCCTCAGTCAATTCCTGCTTCATCTTTCAAGAATTGTTGTAAGGTAGCATCCATTTCCTTTGAAGGCAAATGTGATGGAAGCGAGAAGCAGAGATAATGAATCCGGTTGCTCCTGGCAATATCCAGCGCTTCATAGTGCGTGCGGATCTGCAACTCCCTTGATATCCCGGGTTCTGCATACAGGTCATCAAAATCTTTATGCAGGCTGCATCCATACATGCTGATCACTTTCTTAGTGAACCGGTAAAGGTCCGGGCTGTCTGTTTTCAAATGGATTTTTCCACCGGGAACCAATATCTGGTAGTATAGACGAAGGAATTTGGGATGGGTCAGTCTTTTTTTTGATTTCGATACCCGGAGTTGCGGATCAGGGAAAGTGATCCAGATCTCTTCAATTTCTTCTGTCCCAAAAAAATCAGTAATGCGGTCGATCTGTATCCGGAGAAAGGCTACATTTTTAAGATGATGGCTGGTGGCTTTTTTTGCGCCTACCCATAAACGGTTTCCTTTCTGGTCAACACCGATAAAATTTTTGTTGGGATAAATTTCCGCAAGACCTAATGCATACTCACCCTTGCCACAGGCCAGTTCCAGTACGATGGGATTTTTATTATCAAAGAAACTATTCCATGTCCCCGGCGTTGATTCAGGGTATTGCAATACATTGGAAAAGGTTTCAAGTTCCGCGAAACGAACCAGTTTTTTTTGACCCATGGGTGAAGCTATTAGCTGTTGGCCATTGGCCATTAGCCAACAGCCCCAGATCCAGTCAGTACATTAATTCTTTCACTTTCTCTTTGTCCTCTTTTTCCTTATTGAGGTCGAACATGGTACCGAATACATGGTCCCAGATGGTAGTGCTTACACCAAAACCTTTGTGATCATCCTTGTAATGATGCAGGTGATGATTCCTCCATAAAGGTTTCATCCATTTGAAAGGAGGATTCCAGGCATGGATAGCATAATGCATGGAACCATACATCAGGTAACCCAGCATGAAGCCAGGGAAGAATACAAAAGCATTTTGTCCCATTACCAGGAACATGAGTGCGAATATGATGGAAGAGATGATGAGGCTGGGAACGGGAGGCATAAAAAGTCTTTCCTTGTCTCGTGGAAAATGATGGTGGTTGCCATGCATGACATAAATGATCTTTTGTGCCCTTTCACTTTCCGCTACCATGTGGAAGATCCAGCGGTGCATGATGTATTCAAAGAATGTCCAGAAGAGCATGCCTGAAAGAAACAGCAGTCCGGTCCTTGCTGCACCGAAACCAAACTGGTTGATTGCATAATAGGGGAAACCCAGGATCACGGGCATATACATTCCCCAGATCACCAGCGGGTGGGTTTTGGTGAGAAACTCCAAGGCAGGGTTTTGAAACAACCGGGCCTGTCCTTTATTATGAATCTTCTCGAATTTCATTGCGATGGATTTGGTCACAAATTTACAAAGATGAGCGCGAATGCAGCCATAACCGGTAAAGGTGATCTTGAGGGGGAAAACAGTTATTTTAACATTTCATCTACCCTTAAAATCTCGTAACCCTCCTTTTTAAGCCATTTCAGCAGGCGGGGCAAATCTTTAAAAAAAGGGTCTTTGCGCTGCGGACCTGCCCCGATGTGCATCAATAAGATGAAACCGTTGAGCCCGCCTGCCCTTCCCTGGTTGATGATAGAATTCCAGATGGTTTCTGAATCCCTGTAATTTTTATCACCGGTTTTGGTATAGTCAGCATGGCTTAGCGTACCAGGGGTATAATTGATCAGCACAGCTCCCAGCTCCCGGGTCCATTTTGAAATGCTGTCGTTGTACCATTCATAAGGTGGCAGGAAGAAGGGGGCAGCAGCCCTTTTGATTCCGAATGATTCCATGGCCCTATAATTCAACAAAAGGTCTTTTTGGAAAGAATCCCTGCTTACCAGGAGTTTGTCCCGGTTACTCCAGTCGCAGTAGAGTAAATGATCATTACTATGTGCACCCAGGTAATGACCTGCTTTATGAAGTTGCTTTATCGTTTTTGCAAATTCTTTGTTCCTGTAAAACTTCCCGGTGAAAAAGAAGGAAGCCTTTACATTTTCATTTTTAAATGCCTGGTGAATAAAATCACCTCCTTCAGCGAATTCATCACCTGTAAAAACCAGCGCGATCTGTTTTTTGTTTGAATCGGCGCGGATGATACCACCCCTGTTTATTGTGAAGCCCTTTCCAGGGGCGACGGCTTTTTTACCACGGCCGCCTCCTTGGCTGCCAGCAGGTAAATGAGTGAAGCTGTTCCATCCATGGTGGGTTCGTTGGTGCTGTAATCTCCATAGTCATCATGATATACCGCGAGGTCGCTCTGAAATGGCGCATACTCATCATCGTTATAAAGTTTGATACCGATCAGATTTTTGTAGATACTGGTGTAGACCGGCCCATCTACTAATCCGCCATCTATAGGAAAATTTCCCAAATGAGTGAAAGCAGAATGCGGATCAACCGGTGTATCACCATGCGCAGGTAAACCATAGACCATGCTGGTGCCCCAGGGATTGCAGCCAAAGAGCCAGTCGAAATTGGCTTGTTCCAGTTCATCAAATTGTTTATCCCCGGTAAGTTCTTTATACCAGTAACACTGGATGGCGAAAGAAGTTGTGAGATTATTACTGCACCAGATAAAAGGAATACCACGGTAAAAAGCATTGTTCTTTGCTTTATTCCAGACACGGGTAATGCCTTCTTTGTAAAAACCGATCACTGTATCTCTCCTTTTATCTTTTAATTGTTTGGCCAGTTCATAATGACCAAGGTTGATGAAGGGGTACCACTGGTAATGTTTGGCTGTATCATCTCCAAGCCAGGGGGTAATGGGTTCCTTGCGAGCCATGTAATAAGATGAATCCAGGGCAACCTTTATTGCAAGAAGATCACCTACAGAGGTTTTACCAGGATCGTTCCACAAATTGTAAGCAGATACATAAGCAAGTTCCATATCATCCACCCAGTTGTCTTCTGCATAGATATATGGTGCTTTCACGGAAGCAGTTTGCGTAACTCCTGGTTTGATTAATGAATACCTCCTCGCAGAAAGGGTTTTAATTTTAAGCTGGTATGAATACCGGAAATCTTGTTCCTTAAATACCTGGCTTCCCAGTGCAAAGGCGCTTGCGAACTTCGCAGCGGTTGAAGAAGTGCCGGTTGTATTATTTAAAAACTTTCCTCTTTGCTGTGGTTCACCGTTTATAAAATATACCGGCCTTTGAAATCCTCTTCCATAAAATGTATCCATTCCGGGAATGCGCATGCCCATATGATCACGGTCATCAGCGATCTGGTTGAACATCCAGTCAGGACGCGGATGCATTTTCATGAGCCAGTCCAGTCCCCATTTTGCTTCATCAAGTACATCTGCTCTTTCATTTTTTCCATCCAGTCCATTAGCGAGTTTTTCATCACCGAATACCTGCGGGAAATCACGATAGGCCATCAGTAAATGATAGGTGGCATTGGCTGAAGTAGTGGAGTACTGGAGATAATCACTCGCATCATGCCAGCCGCCGACTACATCTACATAACTACTGTCAGGAATACTGGCTTTTTCACCATACAAAACATAACCGTCATCGGTATGGCAACTGTCTTTCAAAAAAGGGTTGAAGCCTGTTCTTTGCTGCCGCATATAACGCAGGCAAAAATCAGCAGCGCCTTTATAAACATCGTTTCCGATTTCAAATACAGGTGATTTGGCACCGCCTGCCTGGAGGTAATATTTCCCGGGCTGGTTGAATTTTGAAAAATTGAGCCGGTAGGTTGCTGTGAATGGTCCGTATGCACCGAAGGCTTGTCCTGCAGAACCACTGAATGCAATTTTTTTGGTGGTGGCGTTGATGAGCTGGAATGTTTTGATGGCTTTGGTTTCTTTCGTGCACCATACTGCAACTTTCACACTTGTGGGTTGATAACCTAATTGGTTAATTCTTATCCAGGCAGAAGGTTCATTGTTTTTTTTAGTGAAAGCAAAAATGATAATGATTATTACAATTGCACCCAGAGAGACAAATTTTCTCATGGGATGAATTTACGATTATTGGTCAGAAACATTTTGTTTGAAAGAATTTAGAATTAGGCCGGGAAGGCGGGAAGACGGTAAATAATTTCATCAAAGTATAAAGCTCATTATTGAATCAAAATGGAATCTTTAGTACGTTTCATTCATAAGGTTTATACTTACCGTCTTACCGCCTTCCCGGCCAAAATATCATTGACCCATAGTCGCTGAGCAAGTAAAGAAGCACGCAAAAATTTAAAACAAAAAGCAAGACCCTATTTTTGCGCAAACACTCCACATGAAACTGGTTTCTTATCTCAATGAAGGACATGATCAATTAGCCGTACTGGTTGACGGATTTCTATACAAAATGGAACACCTCCATCCCGATCTTCCCAACACCATGAGCATGTTCCTCAATTACTGGGAAGAATCCATTTCACAGGCCCAGGGCGGGCTGGTGATGATTGAAGAAGGAAATATCTCGCAATCGAAAGCCATTCCACTTGAATCAGTGCAGTTGCTTTCACCGGTTCCTTTTCCAACATCATGCCGGGATGGTTATGCATTCCGCCAGCACGTGGCTGCGGCAAGGCGCAACCGAAAAGTGGATATGATCCCAGAATTTGACCAGTACCCGATATTTTATTTCACCAACCACCATAGCATCATGGGCCCCGGCCCGGTTGCCTGCATGCCCGATCATTTTGAGAAACTGGATTTCGAACTGGAAGCAGCCATCGTGATCTGCAAGCATGGAAGGAATATCAAAGCTGAAGACGCCGATGAATATATCGGCGGACTGATGATCATGAATGACCTGAGTGCAAGAAGACTGCAGATGGAAGAAATGCTTTTGAATCTTGGTCCTGC
>CBDUBK010000038.1:0-9359 GCA_965365375.1 uncultured bacterium
AATTCAAAATTCAAAAATTTAACCGCAAAGGGCGCAGAGTTTGACGCAAAGGAAACGCGAAGTAAGGCCGAACAATCTTTGCGTATTCTTTGCGCTTCTTAGCGCTCTTTGCGGTTAAACTTCAATGTTTCTCTGCGGTAAAAGAACTCTTGGTATTTGTATATGTTAAAGCCTTTAACCTGCTTCATCTGCAAAATGCTCAATTCATACATCCGGTGATTGTCTGCCCGTTTCTGGTGATGCAGCTTTGTTTCATTAAACAAACAATTAACCACTTAATCAACTATTGTATGAAACAAGTATTCGCCACCTTACTCGCTGCCGTGATGCTTTTCGCTGGCCGCGCTGCTGCAACCGACCTGGTACCGGTATCTGTAATGCAGGAATTTTTTCAAACATTCACCAATGCCCAGGAAGTAAATTGGGAAAAAAGAAACGGTTTTAATATTGCATCCTTTGTACATAACGGTATTAAAAAATCCGCAGTGTATGATGAAGCCGGGGAACTGGTAACAACGGCCAGGCAGATCATGCCATCAGAACTTTCTGCAAATCTGCAGGCAGACCTGAAAAAAAGATTCCAGGGTTTTTATATCACTACACTTTTTGAAATGCAGGACGAAGAAGGTACCAGTTATTATACCACCATTACTGATGGAAGCCAGGAGAAGATCCTGAAAGCCAACAGCCATCGCTGGGTCTTACTCAAGAAAAAAATACTCGTAAAATAATTTCCGAATAGTGGCTGGACAAAAAAAGAGCCTCCTTAGGGAGGCTTTTTTCATAACTGCAATTTTCTTGCTGTTAACAGTCAAAACGTTTTCACGACCGGGGTTCCTGCCAGCTTCTCTATCCTTACCTCGGAATCATCAGCGGAAAATGCTTTTACTTTTCCCAGTAATTTAATACGGGCAGAGGCACCCTGGCTTACAAATACATGCAAATTTTGGCTTTGTAATACACCATGTGTAATGATGTTGCTGTTTTGCCCGATCACGAGTTTTTCCAGTCCGTTCACCAGCAGGTAAACTGTTCCTTTTTTAGAGAAGGCGCGGTTGCTGACCAGGAGCGTACCTCCTTCAATGCTGATATCCAGTTTGGAGGATATGACAGAGTTGAACTGTAAATCCTGCTGTTGTGATGGTGCATTGATCAGTACCACTTCCAGGTCATTGCCGATGTGGATGTTTTTAAAATGCGTTGCCGAGATCAATGGCATCTCCTGGGCATCCAGGTTGAGGGTGATGAAGAAAAGCGCTGCAAGCGCGATAATAATTTTTTTCATTTTTGTTTGTTTAAGGTTGAATGAATTGCTTAGTAAAAATGCATTTCCAGAAAGGCGATTCCTATTACCTAGAGTGGGAGTGATGTCACTGAAAACGGTTACAAAAGAATAGCCGGGAAGACGGGAAGACGTGAAATAATGAATTAGAGATTGTAATCGTTGACATATTTCAATGTCTAAATTATTCAACTTATTTAGTGATACTAACTCTGAAAATCATACACTACTTACCGCCTTCCCGTCTTCCCGGCCCATCATTATGATACATTATAAACTGAATTTTATCTCCCGCATAGTGGTATAAATGTCTAGCAGCTAGAAGCTAGAAGCTAGCAGCTAGTAGCTTTCTCCTTATCCACTTCCTTAAACATCAGCATCTCCTTCACCCTTCCCGAAGCCCCATCATAAAAACCTGTTTCATGTTCAAACTTCTCGGGGTTGCGGAAGGTCCCGAAAATGATATCAAAGAATGGCAGATCAGAATAATTCCAGGCATGGATACCCCTCGCATGATGCAGGGCATGACTCTCAGGTCTCTGGATAATATAACCCAGCCATTTTGGTGTTTTGATATTCGCGTGCTGGAAAATGCTGAAGAAATTTGTGACCAGTAATACCGTGGTAATGGATTGTGCCGGCAGCCCCATAAAAAATGAAAAACAGATGGTTCCCAAAACCGTAAATCCGATCATGTCCATGGGACTGAAATAGAATGCGCCATAGGTATCCAGCCTCTCCGCACTATGATGCATCTGGTGAAAGACCTTCCAGAGCCTGTTGCTCTTGTGCATGCTCCTGTGCCAGAGGTAAACACCCAGCTCATAAACAAGTATGCCTGCTATTGCGCCAATGGCTGTATTGATCCCTGTAAGATTGACCAGCTGCGTTTCAGGAAGCCAGGATGCATAGAATAAGGGCAGGTAAGATGATAAATAAAAAAACACCAGGAAGGATATTATTCCTTTCACTTTCCAGTAAGGTATGTGCGGCAGTTTCCTTGCCGGCAATAGGGCTTCCCAAATGATCAGCAGGGCATAAATGGCCAGGATGTAAAGGGAAAGAGGGTCGAGTAAAATATCTAGGGGGGTGGGCATAATTAAAGAATTAAAAAGTCAAAAGTCAAAAGTCAAAAGTCAAAATTGTGTTTATACCCTGCTTGCTAGGCTTTGTGCCATCCATCAGCGCAGCAGGTTTTCTTACACGATTTTATATCCCATTAAAGCATGGAATCATCGTAACAAAAATTGAAATCAGGACAGGGAACCCAGGTTCCTCGACTGATCCGCAATTGAATGGTGCTTAGTTTTTTTAAAACAATTTTCATTGCCTGGAAACTTGATGTATAAATTGAACCAGGTCTTTCGCAAATTCCCTAGGTTCTTCCCAATGAAGCGCATGGCCGGTGTTTTCATAAATAATCAACCGGCTGGAAGGAAACACCCGGGTCATTGTTTCCTGGCCGGCACGTAAACAAACCGAATCCTTATCACCCCAGAATAGGAGCACGGGTATAGTGATCTTTTCAATCTGCCCGGTGAAATCCTCATCCAGCATGCCAGCAAGTGCTGCCTTGAAAATCCTTGCCGGAACTTTCATGACTTCATCCACTACCAGGTTGAAATATTTTTCATCCAGGGGTTTCACAATGGTAGATGCCTGGAAAGCGGTCATGAACTCACGTGTGATGGTATCTATCGCCATTACAGACTGGCGGAATTCATTGACACCTTCATTGAGATGAAAGAAAGGATCAGAATCTATGATCACCAGGGCCCTGCATAATTCAGGATAGTCCGCGGCAAATCTTATGGCATGAACCCCTCCCATGGAATGCCCTGCAATGATCACAGGCCCCAGGTTCTTCTGGCTGATAAATTCTGCAACATCATCGGCAAAATTTTTGGGACTGTAACCCTGCTCCGGTTGTTCGGAATTGCCATGTCCTCTCTGCGAAAGTGCAAATACTCTTAAATCAGGAGGAAGCAGGGGTAAGGTTCCTTCGAAAGAATGCCAGGAATCCGAGATGCCATGAAGAAGGATTACTGGGATGCCGGAAAGGTTACCCTGTTCGGCATATTCTATTTCTATACCTGTATGCAGCTTAATCCTCTGCACCGATGGACCAGAAAGAATTCCAGGGGAATAACTGATTTCATTATGCTTGTCCTGTGCGCCTGCAACAAAGGCGACCAGCAATATAAAAACCACGCTCAACTGTTTCATAATTTTTTTGTTTCAAATTTCCTTTTTCAATCAGCCTTGATCAATCCCCATTAATAAAAAAAGAACTCACCTTTTCCGGTGAGTTCTTCAATAATAAAAACTATGGTACGGGAACTTATTTGATGGGGGCAAGCGTTTTATCCACTACCCAGTTACCAATCTTATTTCCGAGATCCTGTCCAGCCTCACATGAAAACCTGAAATGGATTCCTGCTCTGACCCTTGAATCCGCATTTTCATTTGCAGCCTGGCTGAAGCTGGTAAAATTCCTGGGAACATTAGGCTGGGCTGTTGGTGCAGACATCATAAAAGGCGTTTGGTCACCAAGTAACCTTGCCAGTACCGTGGCAGCAGCATTTCCCAGTGCACTATGCGTGGAAGGGTAATCCTGTACAGGTGGCGTAGGCATAAAAGGTTCCCAGCTGGCATCTGCCTGCGTTACATTATTACCATCGGTATCAGCATTCCGGATGGCGGTAAAGGGTCTCCAGAAATTATAATGGAATTTAGCATCCCATCCCGCAGTATATGCATCTGCCATAGCCACATCCACCAGTGCAAAAAGCCGTGCTGCCTCCAGCAGGTTTAATTTTTTGGAAGCGGTAACAACTCTTGCAACACGGTTCCAGCCTGCTTCGGAAAACTCATACCAGAAGGTAGTGTAGGCCGACTGGTCATCGCTGCGTTCATCCGACTGCAAACGTCCGGTAGCTTTAACCTCGTTGAAGGCTGCAGCATATGCCGCACTGTTAAGTGCGGGATGTGGTGCCGGGCGGAACTGGTCTTTTGACTGGAGCGAAAACAATTTCATATTCACCCAGGTAGGTGCAAATACAAAATTGAAGGGGGGCACCACCTGGTACACACCAGGTTCAACTGAAGGCACCACCACACCAATAGGATCAGCATCTGCTCCATCATTGAGTCTTTTGTTCAGCACTGCCTGTGCTGCACCCTTGCCCAGTTCAATACCACGGAGCTGTGCATCTTCCATATCAATTCCATTGAGATGGTAAGCAAGTGATGAATCAAGAAAGTTTTTCCTGGCAGGCAACTGGTTCAGCAAAACAGTGTATGCTGCATACGAAGTTGCTACAACTGCATCTGCTTTGCGGTCCTTGCCGGTAAATGCATACCGATCGTATTTGTTTTCGATGGCATTCAGCGCATCATGGATCGCGAGGTGCACCATGGCATTAAGTCTTGCTGCCTGTAAAGAATGCTGGTACTGTGTACCGCCAAAAGCTTCATAAGCGATTTCATTCCATTGCGAAACCAGTGTACCGGGTATTTTGGCCGGGGATTTGGGTACCATGTTCTTGTTGCATGCCATGAGTACAAGACTCATAAAAGCAACCCATGCGAAAGAGGTGATTTTTTGTTTCATTATGATTGGGTTTTAATTTTTTGAGTAGCAAAAATGCTTTTGCACACAAAAAATTTCAATCCCCGAAACACCAGAAAATTTCACCGAAAAAGGGGAAAGGGCGAACAACTGCAATAGCCGCTGATCACAACACCATCATTTAATGATTCCAGGTAAACATGTCCGCCCCGGGGAGAGGCCTGGTACGCTTTCAATTGTTTTTTTAACAACCGTGCAGACCAGTAAGGAGCCAGTACACTATGTACCGATCCGGTTACCGGGTCTTCATTGATCCCGATCCATGGACAAAAAGAACGAAGGGTAAAATCAACTTCAGAAGTGCCGCGTGAATGGATCACCACCTCTTTGAGTAAGGGAGCTGCCTGCATCATGGCTTCAAAATCCGGTTCTATAGAGTTCAACATACAGGTATCTTCTAATTCGATGAATAAGGTGTCCAGCTCCGGGCAAATTCCTGAATGAATAAAATCCCGGACCTGCATTGACCGCAACAAAGCCTCTGAAGGAATTTTTTCCTGCATCTCAAACCGCGGATAACACATGGAGATCAATCCATCCCTGGAAGAAACAGGGATACTTTTTCCGGAACCTGTCAGGAAATTTAGCTGGCTGTTTTTTTCTCCCAGTAAAACAGCAGCAGCGGCCAGTGTAGCATGACCACAGGCCTCTATTTCAGTTTGGGGGGTAAAATACCTGATGAAAGGGGAGGAAACATTCTCATTGACAAATGCGGTGACCGGGTGGTTGAAAGTATAGGCCAGTAATTGCATCTCATCTCTGGATGGCAATGTATCATAGAGGCAAACTGCAGTAGGACTTCCTGTACAAATGCCGGCAGTAAAAGCTTCTGCAAAAAAATACCGGCCGCCCATATTATACAATGCGCTGGTTAATGGCCTTGGCCACCACTTCGGTTAGTGAGGCTACATGGAGTTTTTCATAGATCTTTTTGACATGGCTTCTTACCGTTTCGTAACTGATGGAAAGATCCGCGGCGATCATTTTATAACTAAGCCCGTTCACAAGACAGGAGAGTACTTCTTTTTCCCTGGCGGTAAGATGATAATCGGGTGCTTCTTCTGGTTTGATTACGGAAGAAACAGATTGCATTTTATTCAGCACCTTTCTTGCAACGGAGGGCGACATGGGTGAACCGCCGAACTGCAATTCCTTGATGGCATCGATCAGCCTTGTATTTAAGTGATTTTTCAGGATATAACCCGAAGCACCGGCGCAGATGGAATCAAAAACCCGGTCATCATCCTCGAAAACGGTCTGCATGAGGATCTGTACATGGGGTAAATGTTTTTTGATGACCAGCACCGCTTCAATGCCTGACATACCAGGCATCTCAATATCCATCAGAACAATATCAGGATTGCATTGCTTTACATCATCCACACAATCGAGCACATGGGAAAAGGAACCAACTACCTCGAATTCCGGGACGGTCTGGAGCAGCAGGGTAATACTCTCCCTGATATTCTTGTTGTCATCAAATATGGCTATGCGTAATCCCATGTGTGTTTCAAAGTTCAAATTTTTCACCCCTTTTAGTATCCCCTAATTAGGTGATAGGAAAAATTAAGTGAAGGCGTGTGCCATTACCGGGTTCACTCTGCATTTTCAGAACCCCTTTCATTTCAACTGCCCGCCGCTGCATATTTTTCAACCCGTTTCCTCCACCGAATACATCAGATGATTTAAAACCTTCTGAAGTTTTGGAAAGGTCAAATCCCTTCCCGTTGTCATTGATGATCATATGGATCTTCTGTCCTTCCTGGGTGATGTGCACTTTCAGCTGGTTGCAGTCAGCATATTTGATCACATTGTTCACTGCCTCCTTGAAAATGAGGTAAAAATTCTTCCTTGTCTCCATCTCGAGGTTCACTGATTCCAGTTGCTGGTCGTAGCTGAAATGCAACCGGATCTGCTGAGCGGCCAGCAGCGGTTTGGCAAAAGATTCCATCCGCTGGAAGATTACGCTCATCTGGTCATTGCGTGGATTGATAGCCCATACGGTATCATTCAGTTCTGAGATCATTTCACTGGAAGTGGAACTGATCTTTTCCAGTGTTGATTTCAGGTCTCTTTCTTTTTGCTGGTCATGGTAGATCCTTGCTACCTGGCTGTAAACTGAAATGCTGCTCAGCGTGGATCCAACATTATCGTGCAGGTCCTGTGCAATGCGGTTCCTGATGGCCTGACGTTTGAGCAATTCGTTGATGCGGTAGCGGTAGCCAATATAAATTGCCAGCGAAACCAGAACGGCGCAGAGGAGATAGAACCAGGCTGTTTTCCAGAAGGGTGGTATGATACTGATCCTTACAGAAGCATAATCCTTAGGCCAGGTGCCTGGTATGGTGGTTGCTCTTACCTTGAATGTATAATTGCCTCCTTCAAGATTCGGATAACTCACATAATTACGGTCACCTGCCTCCACCCAGTCCTCGTCAAAACCCTCCAGCATATAAGAATACTGCACAGAAGAACCAGATGAATAATCGGGCGCCGCGAATTCAAAAGCGAAATAATTTTCACGGTAATGGAGACGTATCTGCTCCTGTTGAAGGAGATGGCTGTAAGATTTATTGAAGATCTGGAAATCGGTCAGGTGCACCCTGGTGGCCGTAAGGCCGGTCCGGATGCTGTCGGGATGAAAAGAGATAAAATAATTGGTTCCGCTGACATAAAGTTTGCCCTGGCGGTCCTTGAAAATGCTCCCTTTGATTCCACCTGTTTTTTCCAGGTCAGGCAGGTCAAAACTTTCATGGGATTTTTTAACCGGGTCATATTTATGCAGCTTGCCATTGCTGATCATCCATACATGCTGCCGGTGATCCGTTGCAATTCCTTCTACCAGGTATTGGGAAGAAGGGACAGGCGTAAAGGTTTTTGTATTCACATCAAAATAATTCAGGCCTCCTCCATAGATCCCGAGCCATAGATTTCCTTTATGGTCTTCTTTGATATCATATACATTGTTACCCGAAATGGAAGTAGGTATCGATGGATCATGCATAAAAAATTCAACCCTCGGCCAGTTGCCTTTAATCCATTGTCCCAACCCGGTTTTGATACCTGCCATCCAGATATTTCCCCTGTTGTCTTTAAACAATTTCCTGATCAGGTTATCACGCAGGTTAAACCGTTCCACGATATTGAGGCTGTCAAGCCTGGAGATCCATTTGTTTTTGATAAGATCATAATAGGCAAGGAAATGCCCGTAAGGTGAAGTGATCAGCACAGGCCTGCCCTGGATACTGTCTTCTACAATTGAAACCACGCGTGAATCAATGATGCGGTTCATCACGCTGTCCTTTTCGGTGTTGGGCAACAATTCAACTGTATAACTCACAGGATCAAACCTGAACAGCGAATAATTTGTTCCCACATACATTTTGCCGGACCTGTCTTTAAAAAAATGTGTGATATGCAAAGGGTTTCCTTTGTAGGAAACAGGAATATGATGAAGACTGCCATCAGTTTTTTTCAGGTAACACCCTTCGCTGGTGCCGATCCAGATATGCCGGTTATCATCCTGGAAAAAATCATACACGGTTACCCCGCTGCCGGCATTACTGTTCAGGAATTGCTGGCTGAATTGTTGTTTGCCCGGGTTGTTGATACAGATCCCCCTGTTGGTTCCGATCCATACACGCCCCTCACGGTCAATAAAAATATGGTTGACCCGGTTATCAGAAATGGAACCTTCACGTGCTGGATTGTAACTGTAATTATAAAATCTTTCAGCAGCAGGATCATAAATATGAAGACCATGATTTTTTCCACCCATCCAGATGCGCCCACTCGCATCCTGCGCAAAACTTGAGATCTCATCATTCCTGAATGGAATGGAGGTTTTTTGATGAAAAACTTCTTCAGGACCAGATGGTTTTTGCCTGAATAAAACATTATCCCAGGAACCAAACCAGATCTGCTGGTCGCGGTCCTTGAATAAAGCAGTAACGGTGGCATGAGGAAGTTTTGCATAAAGCGGTTTGTACCTGGGATCTTCCGTATACTTTAAAGTCTTAGGATCGATCTTCATGATACCGCCTCCCTGTTTGCCAATCCAGATCAAACCTTTTGCATCCATGCAAAGGTCCAGGATGGTCTTGGATGACCTGGTGGGATCTTCAAATACACCGGAGCGTTTATTAAACCTTAAAACCGATTTGCCGCTGGTTCCCAGCCATAGATAGCCCTGCTGGTCCTCGAGTAGGGTATTGATGGTATTTACCGGGATCGAGGAGGGTTTTCCAGGCCTGTGTTTATATTGTTTGAATTGAAGATGCGGCGGAAGCCTGTAATCATACCGGTTCAAACCACCATCAGCAGTTGCGATCCAGATGTAGCCTTCCCGGTCTTCTATCAGGTCAGTAATGATATTCCCGGAAATACTGGTGGTGTCGTTGGGTCTTGTTTTAAAAAAAACAAAACGTTTACCATCATAGCGGTTGA
>CBDUBK010000039.1:0-9352 GCA_965365375.1 uncultured bacterium
CAAGCGCAGCATTCTTGGTCATCCCGGAAACTGCGTGTTTACTGGCAACATAAGGAGTCTGGTTAAGCACACCGCGGATACCACCAACTGAAGCAACGTTCACAATACGCCCGGATCCATTTTTTTGCATCACCGGCACGATATACTTCATACCGTAGAATACGCCCATGAGGTTGATGTCAATTACTTTTTTAAAAACCTCAACATCATATTCTGTCAGCAGGGCCTGCTTACCTTCGATACCTGCATTATTGTAAAATCCATCAATGCGCCCATAAGTTTTTACTGTTTCATCAACATAGTTTTTCACCTCTGCTTCCTTGGACACGTCAGCCGTTACGGTTATCACTTTTGCGGAAGTATATTCTTTTAATATTTCAGCTTTGGCATCCGTAAGTGCTTTTTCATTATAGTCAACCAGGGAAAGCAATGCGCCATGTGCAGCAGCTTCCTTTGCAGTTGCAAGCCCAAGGCCCATTCCGGCGCCTGTAATAACAATCACTTTATTGTCCAGTCTTTTCATGATAATTTATTTAAAGAATGATAAAATTCTGATGCAGGATCTGTGAACCATTGTCAAAAACCTGAACATACGGTACGGTATAAACTCAATTGAGGAGGTGCAAACTCTTTGTTTGCTTATTGATAGAACAAAGCTACACGCATTATTATTCCCCGGTATTGCGTCAGGTTAAGAAATAACATTGATAAAAGTCAATGAAAATGACCCTAAGGATAAAAATCCGTCCCTACTTTCTCTAATAAGTAAATTATATAACCTTTCAGGGAATGTTGTAATGCAGGCGGTATTAAACAGCGGACCTTTGTATGGAGGTTTAAAACAGGGAATGCTGTTACTGCAGCCCTCGTTTAAACTCAAATAATCATTATGAATGAAGAAAATAAAAAACAAAAAACTGATGAACTTGAAAAATCCAAATCACATATCATAGTGGAGATCATTGAATACGTTCCCAATGCAGTGGTGATGAAAACGATTATTAAAAAATCAACGGGCAATATCAGTGTAATGTCTTTTGACTTTGGAGAGGGACTTACCGAAAAAACATCTCCTTTCGACACGTTTGCCCAGATTATAGAAGGTAAGGCCGAGATCGTGATTGAAAAAAAATCACACCTCCTGGAATCAGGACAGGGAATCATCATCCCAGCACATGCTTCCAATTTCATCAAACCCAATGGAAGGTTCAAGATGATACTAACGATCATCAAAAGTGATTATGAATAGCAACAGGTTCTTTCACCAGACATTTAATTTTTCTTATGGACTTTGCATTACTTCCCAATATCATCAACGCCATCCCTTCAAAACCAATAGCTGAAACGATATCCAATGGTTTTTTCAAGGTGGATAAGAAATGGACAGTAACCTACTGGAATAAGGCTGCAGAACAGATACTGGGAAAAGAATCCGCTGCTATCATCGGGAAAAATCTCTGGGCAGAATTTGCCGCTTTTCTCCCACTTGAATTTTACACGGTTTATTACAAAGCTTTTCAACAGGAAAACCCGGTTCATTTCCGTGAGTACTGGGGGGAGCTGGGTTCCTGGTTTGATGTGATCACCTATCATTGCGATGATACACTTTCTGTTTCCTTTAAAGCCATCCGGCCCAAGAATGAGAATCCTGCCGCACAATTGCAGTCGCTAAATGAACTTTACCGCTACATTACCGAGGTAACCAATGATTGCCTGTGGGACTGGGATCTTAATTCCAGGGAAATTTTCTGGATTGACGGCGGTCATAAAAGAGTGTTTGGATATGAAATAGAAAATGCGCTGATCCCCCAGGATTTCTGGGAAAGCCGCATCCATCCGGGTGACAGGGAGAGAGTATTAAAAAGCCTGCACAGGCTGATAGAATTAGATGCTCCACAGGTTTGGGAAGAAGAATACCGCTTTCAAAAACAGGATGGAACTTACGCTTATGTTCATGACCGTGCCCGGTTTGTTTATGATGAGAATGACAAAAATCTCAGACGGATGATCGGTGCTACTGAAGATATCAGCCTCAGAAAGCATACGGAAATGCAGTTGATCGAAAGTGAGAGCAAACTTGCCTTAATCGCCAGGCAAACCAACAATGGGTTAATGCTTTCCGATGCTGATAATAAAATAACCTGGGTAAACAATGCTTTTACAATATTAACTGAATACAAGGCTGATGAGGTAATCGGCAGGCAACTGGGCAGTTTTTTACAAGGGAAAGAAACATTGCCGGCAACACTCAAATACCTGAGAGAAAAGATCAGGGTAAAAGAACCCTTCACATGTGATGTCCTTAACTACAGTAAATCAGGAAAGAAACTCTGGACCCAGGTACAGGGCCAGCAATTAACGAATGCCCAAGGAGAGAATAAAGAATATTTTGTCATCCAAACAGATATATCTGAAAGAGTGCTGCTTGAAAAAAAACTCACCCTTGAAAAAACCGAGCGCCAGAAACATATCACTGATGCGGTCATGACAGCACAGGAAAATGAGAGAGAACAAATTGGCCGGGAACTTCACGACAACATCAACCAGATCCTGGGCGCTGCTAAACTATATATTGAACTCGCAAAAACCGATGAAGTAAACAGGGAAATGTGCCTGACCAAATCATCCGGTTATATCATGCAGGTGATCAACGAGATCAGGCAGATCTGCAAGGCCTGGGCAAGCCCCGGACGTGAAATAACAGGCTTGATTGAATCAACACGCATTTTAATTGAAGACCTGAAATTGATTCACACGGTCAGGATCAACCTGGAACATACCGGCTTTGATGAAAAAGCCATTGGGAAAAAATTACAACTGAATCTTTACAGGATCATCCAGGAACAACTTAATAATATCATCAAGCACGCAAAGGCCGATATAGTAGTAATTAAAATCGGTTGGGAAGGACCTCATATTAAACTGATGCTCTCGGATAATGGGATTGGGTGTGATCCAGGAAATAACCATAACGGTACCGGATTGATCAACATTCTCAGCCGGGCGGAAATTTATGATGGCAGTGTGACAGTTAAAACAGCTCCGGGAAACGGATATTCCCTTACAGTGCTGCTACAACCTTGATAAAGACTTTGACAACTATAGCACTGAAGAATATTTTAGAAAACCGCATGGTTATCAGCCGAAGTTAATGATCCCGGATTTTACTTGGAATCAGGAACGCCGCTTTTGCTGGAGTGCAATTTCTTTGAGTTTTGAAGATCTTAATTCAACGGGGTCCCTGACGAAAGAGGCCATGGCATTATAAACGCCGGTAGCAAGTAAAAGTTGGGCATTGGTAAATGTGCCTACTATGGTTACAAAATCTTTATCTATATATCGTTCAGCACAATCACAGTCCCTTTTGAAGATATTGAGCTCGGCCTGCGATTTAAATACAAGGGCAACCACGTCAGTTTGATTGGGAGTCGGTTCCATAAGCTTATAAGGCAATAACCGGTCCGGGAATACGATTACCTGTAATAAGCGAAGACACCGGCCAGTTTCAAGGAAACGTTTAGCCCTGTTCTTATCTTTTCCAGGCAAAGTGAACTCACTCCCTCATTTCCAGCTTTTTCAGCATTTCATCCGTAACCGGCTCGCTGTAAATACCATAAGCATTTACAAGCACTCCTTTGATTTTGTGCTTGTCGGAGGAAATGGCATACAGAATGGAGGAATCAGAAGGATTGCTTTCACCCTCGAAACGGTAAAATTTATCAATCTTGAATTCATCCGCGAAAACTTTAAACTGTCCACTGCGGCATTCCAGGCAATTTTGCTGCAGGTTAAAATCTTCTACATAACCTTCCTTACGTAAATCATTCATGGTCTGGGACAGGGTTACATACTGTGGCATGGAGGAAGTTTTTGGGTTTTATGAAGTTATGAAATGTTTTAGCTGAAAGGAGAAAGAGAAAGAGAAACAGAAAGAGGAAGAGGAAATAAGACAGGAGCTATTTTAACATTTCCCAGCCTCCAACCTGACCATAGTCAGAAGTTTTCAAGAAACAGATTGTTTAGTTTTGCCCGGAAGTGAAAAAATCATTCATCATACTCCTGCTTGCCTGCTATAGCAGTGCCTCTTTCGGGATGACGGTGCATTTCCACTTTTGTTGCGGAAAGTTGAAAACGATAGAACTTTCCCGGCCTGCTGACAGTCATTGTCATGGCGAGTCCAAAAAAAATATGGACAAGAAATGCTGTGATGATCAGAAAGTAGAGATCAAACTGAAAGGCGAGCAGCATGGAGCCAAGGTATTTTCGCCGGTATTGCAATGGACAGCAATTCAGCCTTCCCACAACCCATTGATTATTTCTTTCCCGGCTCAAAAAAAGAAACTTGTGCCGGAAGTATTTGCCCCGCCACCTGTCCATAAAGACCTGAACCAGTTGTACTGCCTGTACAGAATTTGATAGATACATGAATTTTTGTTGCAATCACAATCTTTCATTCATGTTTAACTATCAAAAATCAATATGAAACCCGGTAATTGTTTAATCATAATTCTATTCAGCCTGGTAAGCTTTGCTGCGCAGGCACAATCAAACGCTGATACAACTTACAGCTTTAAAGTGCAGGGTGTTTGCGGTATGTGCAAACTTCGAATCGAAAAAGCACTCAAGATCAAAGGCATTTCCAATGCCAGCTGGGACCTGCAAACACAAACACTAACAATTACATCCAAACCAGCCCTTATCTCTGAAGCATCCATTCATCATGCAATAGCCCTTGCAGGTCACGATACGGAAAAAGAAAAAGCAACCGATGCTGTTTATGATGCCCTGCCCGAATGTTGCCATTACCGGGAAATGAATGGCATGGATCATATCCAGTCAGGTGTATCATCTCCTGGTATGATCACCGGCCTGGTAACAGAAACCATCAATGGCATTTCACATCCTCTTGCCGGGGCCAGCATCCAATGGCTGGGCACTGACGGCGGAACGGTAACCAATCCACATGGTGTTTTCCAGTTGAAGAAAGACGCCCAAACGGAAATGCTTGTCATCACCTACGCAGGTTTTAAACCGGATACCATTTCGGTGAGCGGCATGCAAAACATAGAAGTCAGTCTTGATAAAACAGAAAGTCTTGGCAGCGTTGTGATCAGGGCAAGGGTTCGTCCAACTTATATTGACCAGTTCAATCCTTTCCGCACGGCTGTCATCACCAAAAAAGAATTGCTGAAAGCAGCCTGCTGCAATCTCAGTGAAAGTTTTGAGACCAATCCTTCAGTTGATGTATCCTATAGTGACGCTGCGACCGGTTCCAAACAGATCCAGTTGCTGGGACTTGCAGGGGTATACACACAGTTGACCGTTGAAAACCTGCCAGGTCCGCGGGGCATTGCCACTCCATTAGGACTGAACAGCATTGCAGGACCCTGGGTGGAATCCATACAGCTGATCAAGGGTACCGGATCGGTTGTGAACGGTTTTGAAAGTATCGCCGGGCAGATCAATGTAGAACTGCGCAAACCAGCTACCAGCGAAAAACTTTATCTCAATGGTTATGTCAATACCATGGGTAAAACTGACCTGAACCTGAACTGGGCGCACAAGATCAATTCGAAATGGTCAACAGGATTATTGCTGCACGATAATTTTTTATACAGCAAACAGGATTTCAACAAAGATGGTTTCAGGGACCTGCCTACCGGTAACCAGTTCAGTGCTGTGCACCGCTGGCAATACCTCGGTGAAAATGGATTGATGTCACAGTTTGGATTTAAACTGATGCATGATAATAAAGTGGGCGGACAACTGGATTTCGATCCCTCATCCGATAAATTTTCGACCACGGTATATGGTCTTGGAATTAATACCAGGCGTTATGAAATATTTGCAAAGACCGGTTATGTGTTCCCGGAAAAAATGCACAAAAGCATTGGTTTGCAGGTATCAGCATTCGATCATACACAGGACGCCTATTTTGGAACCACCGTCTACGATGCCCGCCAGCGCAATCTTTATGGCAATATCATTTACCAGTCAAGGATACAATCTGATGAACACCGGTTCAAAACAGGCCTGAGTTTTATTTATGATGATTACGATGAAATGCTCAAAACCGTTTCATTTGACCGTAATGAAATTGTTCCGGGTGCTTTCGCGGAATATACATTTTCACCTAATACCAATTGGGATGTAGTTGCAGGAATCCGCGCAGATCATAACAATCTCTATGGCTGGTTTGCCACACCAAGGCTTAATGTAAGATATGCGCCAGGCAATACCACTACGCTCCGTTTCAGTGCAGGCAGGGGGCAGCGTACAGCAAACATTTTCGCTGAAAATATGGGAGTCCTTGTCAGTTCAAGGCAAATCGAAATAGACAATTATACTAATGGTCTAGCATATGGACTGAAGCCCGAAGTGGCCTGGAATAAAGGTTTAAGTGTGGACCAGAAGTTCCGGATCTTTGGAAGGGAGGCAACGCTTGGGGTTGACTTTTACCGTAATGATTTTGTGAACCAGGTGATCGTTGACCTGGAAGATGTACGTAAAGTGCGCTTTTATAATCTTGAAGGAAAATCATATTCCAATAGTTTTCAAACAGAAGTAAGTTTTACACCGGCCCGGAAATTTGATGTAAGACTGGCATACAGGTATTTCGATGTAAGATCAACCTATGATGATGAACTGCTGGAAAAACCTTTCACTGCCAGGCACAGGGCTTTCATTAACCTGGCATATGAACTTGAAGGATGGAAATTTGATTATACCGCGAACCTTACCGGCAGTAAAAGAATTCCGTCAACAGGAGCAAATCCACAGCAACACCAATTGCCGGGCCGTTCACCGGCCTATGTTACCATGAATGCGCAGGTGAGTAAAGCACTGGGTAAGAAAAAATTGTTTGATCTATATGTTGGTGGCGAGAACCTTTCGAATTATTTCCAGGAACAGGCTATACTGGGTGCTGACCAGCCCTTTGGTCCTCATTTTGATGGTTCAATGGTATGGGGACCTGTGAGTGGAAGGCTGGTGTATGCGGGTTTCAGGTATACGATTAAATGATTTTAAATTCTGAATGATGATCAAAAGATTTTTAGTGAGATTATTTAAGGCGGTTTTTATACGGAACAAAGCCTGCTGTAAATAATTTCCAACTTCTCTTTCTTCCATGTTTTTGCCGGGAAGGCGGAATGGGCGGGAAGTTGACGGTAAGTAGAGTTTGCGGATTGGGACTGTTCTAAAAAATCATACAAGTAAAAAAGGAGTCGTTTGATACGACTCCTTTTATTTTTACACTAAGTTTTTTCACTGCATCTGCCGAAGTATTGCGAAGGCTGGCCTTGTCAACCGAAGCTTAGCGAAGGCTGGCCTTGTCAACCGAAGCTTAGCGAAGGTTGACCTTGCGTTTAAATTTCCCATTTAGCTTTATATAAATTACCATTTTTCGCAGGATAACTTACAATTACCCCTTCTGCTACAAGCCTGTCAAGGTATGCTCCTACCTCCGGTTTTGATTTATTTGTAAGGAGTGCATATTCATTTGCAGTGATGGAGGAGTAATCACCAAACATATTTTGTATATCAATCACAGCATCCTTCTTAATTGCTTCGGGAAATAAATTCAGCAACGTTTTTTCATATACTTCATAAGGTTTGCTTCCATAAACTTTTAAGCGGTTGCCTTCCTCATCACTAAAATAAATAGTGGGAAAGCCTCTTACGCCGAGTTCAGCCGCAAGGGCCAGGTCTTCTTCAAACAACAATTTCCCCTTCCCTTCAATATCTTTTTTCAACTGCTCCGTATCCAGCCCGGATTCACGTGCTGCCCTTTTAAGGTTCTCCCATTTTTCAATATTCTGTTTTTCAACAAAAACCATTTCCTTGATGCGGCGCAAAAAAACAAGAGCTTTATGTTCATCCTGCACCTGTGCTGCCTTAAAAGCAATGGAAGGCGGGAAAGAAGAATCCATAGGATCTTCCAGCCACACATCACCATTGATGGGCATATCATAATAAGCGCCGGCTTCATCCCAGTGCTTCGCAACTTCACCCGGGTTACGCACATCATTACCCTGGTACTGGCCCCATGATTTAAGCAGGCCACCCATCCTGTATTCTATATCGAAGAAGCCCCCATATTCAGTTTTAAGTTTTCTCAACTGTGCTTCGATCCCCCAGCAGGAAGAACAAATCGGGTCAGTGAAATAAACCAGTTGAAGAGGTTTTCTAAGGGACGGATCATTCTCCACAGGAAGGTCCTGGCTCTTAACCTCGCATGTGCCTGTTTCAGGATCGCATTGCAATAAAATGTTGTTATTCGTTGTATCCATTTCAAAATAATTTTCCAGGACCTTGATTAACTGGCAGGTCCCAGTTATATAAATAAGTGGCAGCTATCATTAATAGCTGCCACTTATAATTATCCAGTATGATCAGGAAGCGTTCATGCCACCGTCAATCACCTGGGTGGTACCGGTAATAAAACGGCTTTCATCACTGGCAAGGAAAAGAACCAATTGCCCGATCTCGGAAGGTTCTGCATAGCGGCCCAGCGGGATCGATTTTTCCAATTCTTTTTTCGCGGCTTCTGCCTGGCCTGGGGCGAATCCTTCTTCAAGAGAACGCATCATCCGGTTGTCAACAGGCGATGGGTTAATGGTATTGACCCTGATCTTTCTTGGAGCAGCTTCAATGGCAAGGTTGCGCATCAGTCCTACTACCGCGTGTTTACTCGCGATGTAGGCGCTCACGTCCGGGCTTCCTGCAATACCGGCAACTGAAGATGTGAGAATGACACTACCACCTTCCTTCATTTGGGGAAGCACATATTTGTTTCCCAGCCATACTCCTTTTACGTTCACGGCAATTACTTTATCAAAAACATCCTCGGGATAATCAACAACAGGTTTTACCACACCTTCAATACCCGCATTGTTGAAGAAAATATCAATTTTTCCAAATGTTTTAACGGCTACATCAACATAGTGCTGTACATCTGTCGCTTTAGTTACGTCCGCAACTGCATATTTTGCTTTTTCGCTGGCGAGTTCCTTTACTGCATTTTTTAATGCCTGTTCATCACGGTCAACCAACAATACACTCGCTCCCTGCTCCAGGAACAGGCCGGCAGTAGTTTTACCAATGCTGCCCGCGCCGCCGGTAATAACGGCGGTCTTATTTTTTAATCTTAGCATGTCTTTTGATTTATAATTGTTTGTCATTTCTTTCCTCACTTCATCCAATCCTCACTGATTTTATTATCAAATTCCTTTTCGGTTTTGATATCACAAAGTTACCGGGAGTAAAAAGGGTGGCCCTTGATGAAAGGCAAGAACGGGCATTGAGGTAAGTCAAGATGGTGATGATCTGCAGTGATTTTTCAATGTACTTA
>CBDUBK010000040.1:0-9338 GCA_965365375.1 uncultured bacterium
CCTGTAAACTTAGCCGCCGCCATATTTGTTTTCCATGGCCATCACAACCGGGTAGTCGATGTATATCTTTTTGTTTTTGATTTTGGTAATGGTGCGTTCATAATGAAGATTATATTCGGCAGGTGCCCATTGCCTCGTTGTACTGTCACGCACTTCTATCTGGTCCATTTTAAGGTCAGCGATCCAGTTGGCAGTCCCCGGGCGGAATACAATAATGCGGTCTCCCTTTTTCAATCCTTTCACGGAATGGAGTTGAAAAGATTTCGCACCAGCAGGAACATAAACATCAGTGATCTTTTTCCTGGAATCATGGATTTCTTTTCTTTCACCACCGCCATTTACCACTAAGAGGTCATGCTGAAAATTCGCACTTGCGAAAATTTCTGTTCCTGCTCCTTCACCCTTTAACACTATGCCGGAAGCCCTGATATAAATGCTGCCTGCAACAGGATACCTGCCTTTTTTTAATAAGATGGCGCCACGGAAACCATTCCTGTCCAAAGGCCTCTGCGATACTTCATCAATTGCCTTTTGAATCAGTTCCCTGCTTCGTTCCCCGGATGGTTCCAGTGTTGCTACCACGGGTACATCAGGAGTTGATTGACCGCCCTGATATCCGACACCACTAAAATCCGGAATGGTGTTGCCCTGCTCATCAGCTTTATATGCCAGGCTTCCATTCTTCAGCAGCCAGACGTAGGAAGAATGCCAAGTCCCCTTATGCGCAGACTGGGACGTTAAGGTCAACAACAGAACTATGGATAAAGTTTTTAACATCATCGATCAGCATTTAATTGCAGCAAAGCTGTTGTAATTCCTTCAATCCTTGCACTGATAACTGTATTGCCCGCATTTTGAATGATAATTTTTGCTTTCCCGTTTTTTAACTGCACTTTCTTTGACCCGGAAGCAGTTCCTTTGTTGATCATTAATTTACCATCCCCCGCAAGGTCAAATTCCACCAGTTCTGAAGCATCTGCGCATAGCATGTTTGCTACATCTACCAGTTGCACTTCTATTTCCGTAAGATTATTTGAACCTGTAATATTCCTGAGCAGGATCCTGGAGGGATTTTTCCATTCATGCACCTGGTAATTGAATTGTATAGTATCTCTTACCATTTGTTTTCCCTTCCGCGCTATCACTTCTACCCTATTCTTACCCGCCCTGAATACCAGGGGCCAGTACAGGCCAGTTGCGGGAAAATCCTGAACATTCCTTTTTTTGACTCCATATGATTTTCCATTCAGGAAAAGCTCCACTTCATCACCATTCGAAAAAACTTTAACCAGTTTTTCTTCTCCTTCTTTTCCCCATCTTACCTGCCAGGTCTTTCCATAAATATGCGCCATAAGCTGGTTTGACCACCTTGACTGGAAAAGGAAATAACTTTCTTTTGGAACACCATCTCTTTCCACCACTCCTTTCTGATTCACATAAGGAACCGGGTTTTCAGGTCTTAATGGCGTGGCAAAATCCCTGAAGGTCCA
This sequence comes from uncultured bacterium, assembly GCA_965365375.1. Classification (GTDB taxonomy): domain Bacteria; phylum Bacteroidota; class Bacteroidia; order Chitinophagales; family Chitinophagaceae; genus Flavisolibacter. The sequence continues at coordinate 1,491 of CBDUBK010000040.1, forward strand.
GAAAGCTGTACCAGTAAGCCAGGGCATGAATTCCTGTTCTTTCAAATGCCAGTCAAACAGGTTGATGATGTAGGATTCACTCCAGTCACCATCCTTACCCATCCGGGAAAAATCCCTCAGCAGGCTATCATATTGATCAGGATTATTTCTAAAACGAACCAGTTGTAATAATGAATTTTCTATTTGTTCTGAATGACGGCCCGCGTGGCTGTCTCCTCCCCATTCCACATGCAGGAAATGTTTGTTCTTTTTAAAAGCGGATTCGGATTCTTTTTTATAATCAGCATATGATCCGCGGTACCATCCCATCCAGATGGAAGGTGAATACACATCAACCAGGTCACGGCAGAATTCACACCTCCGTATGGCTGTTTTTCTCGAAGGGTCTAACTGGTGGGACAGGCTGTCGAGCTCCGACATAAAAAGTCGGATCGAATCCTGCTCGAATACCGGGAAATCATTGGGCCAGTCGTTCTCATTTCCCATTCCCCAGATGATAACTGATGGATGATTGTAGTGCTGTTCAATCATATTGGTGAGCATGCGCCTTGCCTGATCTTTATATTCCGGACCACCCAGCCCACCGCGGCACCATGGAATTTCTTCCCATACCAGCAAACCCAGGCTGTCACATAGATCAAGTATGGTGCGTGATTGCTGGTAATGACCCAGCCTGATAAAATTGGCACCCATGTTTTTGATCATGATCATTTCGCTGCGCATCATATCAACGGTCATGGCAGCACCCACACCCGCGAAATCTTCATGCCTGTGTGTGCCTTTCAGTAATAATCTTTCCCCGTTAAGAAAAAAAGGCCCCTGTTCCCGGAAACTGAATGACCTGAATCCAAAATTTTCCTCGACAGTACAACTGTCTTCAGCTGAATACAGTGTTACCCGCATGGAATACAAGGCAGGATTGTCAGGTGACCATCGCCTCGTTTTATTGATAGTAAATGCAGGAAAATTAATTTCAGTTCCTGGCTGCTGAACAACTACAGTTTTATTGTACACAATTGTACCATGAGGATCAAATACTTCAAGTTTGGAACTTAGGGGTTGATGATCATCATTCACCAACCGGATGCGGGCATTGACTGACCCCAGGCTGGAATGATCATCAATTGCCGGACTAATGAATAATTTATCAATGTATACAGCAGGCTGGTAAACCAGGTGAAGGTTGCGGTAAATACCACCATAAAGAATGAAATCAGAAAGATCAGAGGGAATCATTTCCACATCCCTGCTATTATCTGTACGTACCAGTACAGGAATATAATCTTTGAATTGTTTAGCATAAGATGATTTCCTGAAATTTTCAACGGCCCCGGTAATATCTACCGTGAATTCATCATAACCGCCGGTATGTGATCCAACCCTGGTTGTATGAATGTAGATCTCCGTTTTTTGACCAGCCCCTTCAAAATGCAAAAGCGTCCTGCCGTTTGGATAAGGATTTTCAATCTTTAATTCTGACCTGTACCAGGCAGGACCCTGGTAATAATTGGGTTCGATGTCAACTGCGTCTTCCGCATTATAAGTATGTGGCAGGCTTACGGGCTGCCAGACCGGAACCGTCTCAGCACCACCCCTGGGAACAGGCCTGACAGCTTCCCACGCACTGCCCAGGTCCTGCCTGAGGAAAGTCCACCCGTTGGATAAATCTTTTTTAACCTGTGCATTGCCGTTATATATGAAACAGCCAATGAACAGGATTATCAAAAGTGCCTTGTATGGTAACCTATTTTTCAGCGTATGTTTTTTTTAACCGGATCGCGTTGAGCACAGGCTGGCCTTCAACTGCTTCAAATTCCAATAGAATACTTTCACCCTTATTGATCCTGATGGTTGTTGACCTGGTAACAGGTTTTGCGATACCGCTCACCGCAGGGTCGAAATCGGTAAGGAAGGGTTTCCCGTTCAGCCTTGCATGAAATACATTTCTTAATTCTTTTTCTTTGCGTTCTTCTTCACCCAGGTTATAAACCGGCACTTCGATCTTTCCTCCTGACAATGCAGCAAAATGAAGAACCAATTCGTATTCGCCTGCTGGTGCATCAAACCTGTATCCTTTGATACCTGTTTTCTGCGTCTGGTAAATGGGATCATCATCTGTTTCTATAATATCCCGGTCGGTACCATAAGGCAGGCGGTTATTATTTTCCAGCTTAAAAACATTACCTCCGATTGAACCCCAGCCTCCCTTTACATAGGGTTGGTCGGGTTGCCAACGCCTTCCCTTTGCATCCACGAAATAACGGTTGGCACCCAGCAGGATATTCAATTCATCGAACTCCGTTATTCTTTTGGAATTGAATATGACCATCATTGTATCTGAATGGTTCTTCTCATTAATTTTTCCTGAGGCCACTACCAGGTTCCTGTCTTCTGAAAGATCAAGCCGGAATTCGCCCAGGCCATCCTTCATCTGTATGGGTTTTCCATTAACACGTACATCACCCAGATTGGAAACAACCTGTATCATCCTGTACCATCCACCATTACTGCTGTCTTTCGATACGGCTATGGAAGAAGGATCACCAAGGATTTTGATATAAGGAGTTTCAGATAGTATGGCCTTGTAATAATAATATGGGTCCTTGGGCTTCCTGTCCCATTGCAGCAATCCTTTATTGTTGATATGCGGCATGGTCTCTCCCCTGGTTTCAGAATGAAAATCAGCCAGGTTCCAGATCATTGCCCCGGCCACAAAAGACCGTTCCTGCATCTGCCTGAAATAATACTGGTGAAACTTTGTAGTATACTCAATGCTCTTGTCAAAACGTACCGGTTCCAGGCTGTTGATCCTCGGATCAGCATCGGAGCCATACTCAGATACCACCACCGGAATATGAGGATAGGATTTATGGAAATTGTCCAGGAAAACCGGGAAGTCTTCTATTTTTCCCCCGTACCAGCCTGAATACAAATTCCAGCCGACTACCATGGGTATCTCCAGCAGTCCTGCATTTTTATACTGTGAAAGGCTGCCATGATTGGCCATCATCGTATAGCGGTATGGGTCTTCTTTCCTGGTAAGTTCTTCAAGTTGCCTGGCGAGCTTACGGATATTCTCAAAATAAATTTGCTGTCGTTGCTTATCATCTGCGAACCTAGGCCGCAATAACACTTCGTTCATGTAACACCACATTACCACGCTGGGGTGATTGTAGTTTTGACGGATCATCTCCGTTTGCATATGCAGGCTGTTATTATAAAACGCTTCTGATTCGGTGATCTGATTTACGATCGGAATTTCAACGGAAGCCAGGAGCCCAAGGCTATCACATGCCCTGAGGATGGATGGATCCTGGGGATAATGGGCTACTCTCAAAAAATTAGCTCCCATGTTTTTCAGCAATACAAGGTCGGCGATTGCTACATTGTCCGGCACTGCATTTCCCATTCCTTTAAAATCCTGGTGGCGGCTGGCACCAACTAGTTTCAATGATTTTCCATTAAGGAAAAAGCCTTTGTCCGCATCAAAGCTGAACCACCTGAAACCGGTTTTATGAACCTGCTTGTCAAGCAATTTTCCCTTCTCATCTTGTATGGAGATATTTGCTGTGTACAGTTCCGGCTTACCAGGTGACCATAGTGCAGGATTCAATACTTCAGTGTGTTGAATTACGATGGTATCACTGAATGCTTTTATCAAGGTCCTGGTTTTTACCCCGGCCACTTTCTTACCCTTTGAATCGAGTATGGTGGTGAGCATATCAATATGAACATCCCGGTTGTTCCTGTTCACCACGAAGTTTTTTACCTCTATCCTCGCCTTGCCATGATTTACTTCGGGTGTACTCAGCTGCACACCTGTACTGCCGTAAAGGCTATCGTGGAAATGAATACGGTTGGACGTTACCAGGTAAACATCCCTGTAGATACCTCCGTAAAAACTAAAATCAGCTGACAAAGGCGGAATGTTTTCATTATGACTGTTGTCGACACCTACCATGATCAGATTGGTACCGGCTTTGAGGAAACGGCTGGCCGGAACATGGAATGCTGTGTAGCCACCGCTATGTTTACCTGCTATCTTCCCGTTAATCAAAACCAGTGTTTCCTGGTTCGCTCCTTCAAACAAAAAAGAGATTTCCTTCTTTGCATCGGAAGGAGAAAGGGTAAAAGTTTTACGGTACCAGCAAAGATTGCGGTGATAGCCTGGTTCATCATCCATCACATCATCTGCATTCCATGTATGTGGCAATAGAACATTTTTCCATACAGTTGATCCGGAGACCAGGCTATCTTTTGTGAATTGCCAGCCATCATTGAACAGGATTTTTTCACACGGACCTGTCTGCGCAATGGAATGGAGCTTGCAAAAAATAAATAGCAGGAGTATGATGTTTTTCAATCCCTGTAATTTGGTCTGGTGAAAGCAGGATCATTCAGCAGGATGGTTTGATCCTTTCCTGCTGAATGGTTTCTTAATTGATCGTAAGTGGTCTCCTGAAAGCGGTTGAAAAAATATCAACATAAAACTGTTCGGTCCTGTTTTCCAGGAGCTGGATCTCGATCTTGCGCTGGCCGGGTGTGGAGTTGTTCAGCAGTTTGATATAAATCGTATCCATTGCCTGTTTGGCCTGTGGAAATACCAGGCTATAAGTTGTATCCGCAGAAGGGATAACGTTTCCATTCCTGTCAACAATATTAAAATCCTGTCCCACCACAGCAGGATTGGCAATTCCGTGTTTCACCACAGCGTACCTGGCAACTGCATCATAACTTCTTGTAAAGGTTGAATAAAACTGAACAGGAAATTTCAGGAGTGCGGCCTGGCTGCGTTGTACGGCTACCGCAGAATTATTATTCGGAACAAAAACAGAATAGTAATGGTGTTCCATTTCTTCGAGTCCCCGTGGATAATCTTTTTTCTCGCAGGAACTGAATAATACAATACCCAGGCAGAAACTAAAAATGTATGATAAAGATTTCATGATAATATTTTTGATTATTGCCAGTTTGGATTTTGAACGATACTGCCACCACTCAATGTGATTTCGTTGATGGGAACCGGGTAGAGGTAGTCACGGCCGGCAAGGAACTGCCTGGTGCTTGCTGGTTCTACAATGAGCACATTATCAGCATTCAGGTTCAGGCTGTTGCCATTGGTACCTACCCATTCTGCAGCAATGAATTTTGCTCCCAGTAATTCCTGCGGAAGCACATCTTCTGCTGTCTTCCACCGGATCAGGTCATCATAGCGGAAACCTTCGAGCGCCAGTTCCACCGTTCTTTCCCGCCTGATTTCTTCCCTCATGTCCAGATTATTTGCAGATACAAAAGCATTGGTGAGATCTACACCAAATCCCACACGGTCACGCAGCGCATTGATGGTTTTGTCAAGATCAGCATCACTGATGGATCCATTCAATTCAAATTTCGCTTCAGCAAAACTGAGCAGTACTTCAGCATAACGGATCAGGATCCTGTCGAGCGTGGCGGCATTGTTAATGGTCTGGTCAGTTTTACTGAAACCTTTTTTGGCAGCATATGCTGAACGCGAACCAAGGGAAGTTTTTGGCACCCATGGTCCCTGGTAGGCCTGGTCGCCTGCCCTGAACACAGTAAAGGCCATTCTTGGATCACGGTTATCAAGAATGGTATTATAACTCGCTTCATCTGCTTCATCAACAAATAATGGTGAAATGGTTGATGATGCAGTATTGTCCGTATCGAATGCCGGTAAGCCATCAGCATACAGGTACTGCCTCAATAAATTACGTGTTGGAGCCATACGGCCGTTTTCCAGGTCTCTCGAATTATTATGACCCAGGATCAGGTTGGTATTGCTCACACCATAAACCTTTACGAAGATGTTTTCCTTATTACCAGGACCCTCACCGGCTTCCAGGAAAAGATTCCCATAATTAGCAAAGAGCACATGGCCTTCATTCATCACTTTCTGGGAAGCATCAATGGCCAGTTGCAAATGCTGTTGCCAGTTGACGCCTGTGTTATGGAATTTCGCATGTGTACCTTCAAACAAAGCAACGCGTGCTTTCAATGCAAGTGCAGCACTTTGTGTAACCCTTCCGTACTGCGCCGCAGGCAAAGCATTATTCTTTGGCAACCATAAAGCGGCAAAATCAAGATCTTCATAGATCGCAGCCACCACTTCCTGCCTCGGTGTACGGCCCATATACAGATCCGGGTCATCGATATCAAGTGTTTTCAATACCAATGGCACATCACCGTATTTTTTTACAAGGTTGGCATATGCATAAGCCCTGAAAAAACGGGCTTCCCCGAGGTATCGGTTCAGCACTGCCTGTGACACCTGCGCCTTACCAGCTTTTTCAATGATATTGTTAGCCGTAAAGATCTCATCGTAGCGGTCATTCCAGTCACCACTGGTATTGGGAATGGAACGGTTTCCATTACTGATGGCATTGGGACCGCCCTGGTTCACGGCATCATCCGCCCTGTTATCGACCCATGCAGCATCAAGCTGCTGGTAAAGGCGGTTGGCTGCATTGATCAGGTCTGTTTCAGTATTCCAGAAATCCGCATCGCTGAATTCAGATTCAGGAAAACGGTCAATCATTTTATTGCAGGATGCCACAAGGCTTGCCATGCAAAAGATATATAAAGAGAGTCTGAGCATTTTTTTCATGGTTTTCATTTTAAAGTGAAATATTCAAACCAAAAGAAATGGTGCGGTAAAACGGATAGGTTGTAGCGCTGACATCATTACCAACTTCCGGATCAAATACTTTCAGCACCTTGGTTGATTCCCATAAATCCTGGCCGGAAACATATACCTTGATCGCCTGGATCTTTTTATTACGGATAGGCAGTGTATAACCCAGCTGCACGTTCTTTAACCGTACATAACTTCCATCCTGTGCCCATTTATCTGAAGGACGGTAGTTGTGTGAACTGGTCTGGTACATGCGTGGGAAGAATGCATCCGGATTTTCGGGTGTCCAGCGGTCCATGTGAATGGTCCATGGCATGTCAGCTGTTCCGAATATGGGCGACAAGGTTCCCTCCTGGATCAGGAAACTTCTTTTTGCTGCGCCCTGCAGGAAAATGGTAAAATCAAAACCCTTCCATGAACCGCCAAGGTCAAGTCCATAAACATAGCGGGCATTGGTTGTGCCTAGGTATACCAGGTCTCCTGGATTTTCAGGTGTGCCATCACCACCGGTAATCACACCATCACCATTCAGGTCCATGTAACGGATATCACCCGCTTTGGGGTTGGGGAAGAAAGGATAATTTACTTTCGCCTTGTAAGCATCGGCTTCTGCCTGGGACTGGAAATAACCATCAGTACGGTAACCCCATACGCTGTTCAGCGGGAAACCTTCCAGTAATGGAATCATGCCACCTGCTCCAATGGAATTTCTTCCATCATATTTCACCAGCTCATTCTGGTTGTCCGAGATATTAAATCCTACACGGTATTCAAACTTGCCGATCATATCTCTCCAGCGCAGATCGAGTTCCTTACCCCAGCTTTTCAGTTCACCAATATTCACATTGGATACATTCACACCAATGATGTTCGGAACATTCAGTACTGCCAGCATGTTTTTGTTACGCTTCACATAATAATCCGCAGTAACAGTGAGGCGGTTCTTTAACAGTGCCACATCAATACCTATATTGGATTGCTGAACGGTCTCCCATGTTTTGTCAGGTGATGCAAGTGTGCCCTGGTAAAAATACTGCGTGCGCTGACCGTTAAAAACGAGGTTATTACTGGTAGTAAGACCACTGGTAAGAAGCGGAATGTAATCATACAAACCCAGCACCGAACCATTGCCCAGTTGTCCCCATGAAACACGCAGCTTCAAATCTGAAAGAAAAGTAACCGGTATCATAAAATTT
>CBDUBK010000041.1:0-9336 GCA_965365375.1 uncultured bacterium
GGCACAGGTTCCGGTTTATAATTCCTATCCTTCAGCCTCCGCCACTATGTTTATTGATTTCGACGGCCATACCGTTGAAGGCACAAGCTGGAATGCATTCGGTCCCATTTTTTGCGATCCATCCAATCTTACCACCAGCCAGATGACGGAAATCTTTAACCGTGTAGCGGAAGATTACCGTCCTTTTAATATCAATATCACAACAGATTCCACCAAATACTGGTCTGCCCCGCTCAACCAGCGGGTACGCGTGATCGTTACCACCACTTCAAGCTGGTATGGTTCAGCAGGTGGTGTTTCTTATCTGAATTCATTTACCTGGGGCAATAACACGCCGGCCTTTGTATTCTCTGCCTTACTGGGGTACAATACCAAAAGGATCGCTGAAGCAACAGCCCATGAAATGGGTCATACGCTTGGATTGAAACACCAGTCTACCTACGATAACAACTGCATTAAAACAGCAGAATACAATCCGGGTACCGGCAGTGGTGAAATAGGCTGGGCTCCGATCATGGGCGTTGGCTATTACAGGAATTTTACGTTGTGGAATCATGGCACCAACCCGCAGGGATGTAATGTTTTCCAGGATGACCTGGGCATTATCACCAGCGCACAAAACGCCTTTGGATACCGTACTGACGACCACCTCGATAACAGCTCTGATGCAACACCTGCTTTAATGACCAATAACCAGTTTGTAGTGGATGGTGTAATTGAAAAAGCAACTGATCTTGATGTGTTCAAATTTGTAATTCCTTCTCTCGGCAACCTCAGGCTGAATGCGACTCCGTATAATACCGGTACCGGTAATTCAGGTTCCAACCTCGACATACAGCTGGAGATCCTTGACCAGAATTACAACCTGATGTACACTTATAATCCAGGTGAAGTACTGGATATTGCTATCGACAGCACTTTTGCACCTGGCATATACTATATGAAGGTCCAGGGCAAAGGCAATGCTTTTGCACCAGAATACGCAAGCCTGGGATCTTACAGTATCACCAGTTCTTTCAGGCCCCTGGCTCCGCTTCCGCTTCATAAATTAGAATTGAAAGGCAGCCATGCAGGCAACCGCCACATATTGAACTGGGAAATTGTAGCAGATGAAACTGTGACAAGCCAGGTGCTTGAAGTAGCAGACCAGAACAACAGGCAATTCCGCCCGGTTAACACCCTTTCCACTACCGACAGGAATTTCCAGTACAATCCTGCAGCTAGCGGATGGCTCCAATACAGGCTGCTGGTAAGTTTTGATGATGGCCGCAGTTATTATTCCAACACCGTTACCCTGCCTAACCGTGCAGGAAATAAACCGGAGCTCTCTACCAATGTAGTGCGCGGTGAAATGTCAGTCAGAAGTGCCGGCATTTTCCAATACACTATTGTTGATTATTATGGAAGGACCATCAGCAAAGGAAAACTGGAACAGGGCATCACCAGGATCAATACTTCCATGTTGAGCACCGGCATGTATCTCATCAGGTTTGATAATAACCAGGAACAGTACGTTGAAAAATTTGTAAAAGAATAAAAATACCCGCTGCTTCACCCACAGCAAGAACAGACCATAATCCGTGCCCCTTTGGTAACTCGAGGTTTTTCCGTAATTTGGAAAAACCTCTTTATTTATGCGTTGGAGAAAATTCAATGGTGAGCCGCTCGGTCTTCCGGTCTACAATGCAGTTGAAAATGCTATCCGTAGAGAAACCGCAGCCGGCTACAAACTCAAGGTTTGCATCGGCACCGATTCCCAGGTAAAGGGCCAGGAAACAGAATTCGCGACCGTGATTGTTTTTTTGAGAGAAGGTCATGGAGGCTTCATGTTTATCCACAACGAAAAAACCCGCCACCAGTACTCCATCAAGGAGCGTATGCTGGTGGAAGTTGCCAAGAGTATAGAGATTGCATATGAGCTGTGCAATCTTTTTACTTTATACAATGTGGATATGGAAGTACATGCCGACATCAATACCAATCCTCATTTCAAAAGTAATGATGCCCTCAAGGAAGCCATGGGTTATATCCTGGGGATGGGTTTCGCATTCAAAGCAAAACCCGAGGCATTTGCCAGCAGCAGTTGCGCGAACAAGGTGGTGAACTAAACAGCTTAGGATCCGGGTGACCCGGGAACTGGCTTTTGCTTTCTTCGAAGCAGGATGAAAATGATAATTCCTGCCAATAATATCAATGCTACCGAAAGGTAAGGCAGAGTTGCACTTTCTTTACCGATCCCGACGGCTTCCTCGCGGCCAGCTGCCTGGTTGATCTTTTCATTCCTGCTGATGCTGTTTTGTGCGGCGCGTAAAAGGCTGTCCTGTTTTTTTAATACGAGCTCCTGCTCCGCCCTGATATTTTTCCTGTTCTCTTCAATGGAACGTTTCAGTGAATCCAGACGGTTTGGATCAACGGTTTGCTCCTGCGCAAATACAAAAGAAGAAAAAAATAATAACAGGAAAGATATGAGGCGGAACATGATTATTGACCTGGTGCAGTAATTACGGTCGTTGCATGTGCGGTCAACTGATCTGAAACCTGTATCATCCGGGCTGTGGATGTACCGGAATACAATGCAACAAGTTTATGAGTATCGCGTTGGGCAAAGGAAAAAACAACCAGCACAAGAACAAACATGGTGATGACTACTCCTTTTTCTACAATCGCGTTTTTGTCTTGCATAAAATTCGGGTGCAATATAAATCAGAAAAAATTATACCATGTCTTTTTTGTGCAGGTAATAGTCTTCATTCAGTTCTGTAATGAATGCCAGCAGTTTTTTTGCTCCCGTTCTTTTTACTGCCGAAGTCACAAAATGTGGCGGTGGTGTTTCCCATGTCTCCAGCATGGCTTTCAGGAAGGCGTTCACATTATTGGCAGTTTCTTTAACGGTGCTTTTATCTGCCTTGGTAAAAATGATGGCAAATGGTATTCTCCATTCACCCAGGTTGTTGATGAATTCAAGATCGATCTGCTGGGGTTCATGGCGGCTGTCGACCAGTACAAAAAGATTTACCAGGTTTTCTCTTTTACGGATATAGTCCTGGATCATTTTCTTCCATTCTTTCCGCTGGCTCATGGATCTTTTAGCATATCCATAACCGGGAAGGTCCACCAGCCACCAGGCTCTTTTATCACTTGAAACGATATCAAAATGGTTGATGAGCTGTGTTTTGCCCGGTGATGAAGAGATCTTGGCCAGTTCTTTTTTACTGGTGATCATATTGATGACTGATGATTTACCCACATTACTTCTCCCGATGAAAGCATATTCGGGCCGGTCTGGTTTGGGACATTTATCTACTGATGGACTGCTGATAAGATACTCCGCCTTTATGATCTCCATTCCGCAAATGTAAACCTACCATCCAGTAACTGGCCTCTGGCTTCCAGATTATACCTTTGCACCGATGACAAAATTTGCCCACGATAATATCAAGCCCTATTCCGGGGAAGGATCCAAAAAAGAACAGGTCAGTGAAATGTTTGACCAGATCGCGCCCCGCTACGATTTTATGAACCGTTTTCTTAGTGCCGGGATTGACCTGAGCTGGCGCCGGAAGGCAATCAGGAAGTTCAAGGATGACGGTATCAGGCAGCTGCTCGATGTGGCAACGGGCACGGGTGATATGGCCATAATGGCCGCCCGTATGCTCAACCCGGATAAGGTCACTGGTATAGATATTTCCCCGAAAATGCTGGAAATAGGGAGAAAAAAGATTGAAAAAGAAGAACTTGGAACGAAGATTGAGTTACTCGCGGGCGATGGCGAAACAATAAATTTTCCTGATCATTCGTTTGATGGCGTGATGGTGGCCTTTGGCATCAGGAATTTTGAAAACCTTGAAAAAGGGCTGAAGGATATCCTGAGAGTGCTGAAACCCGGGGGCAGGCTGGTGGTGCTGGAGTTCAGTAAACCCAGGATGCCTGGAGTAAAAAGCCTCTACAACCTGTACATGGGGCTTGTAGCTCCCAAAATGGCGGGACTGTTCAGGCAGAATAAAAAGGCTTATAAATACCTGAACGATTCGGCGAAAGCTTTCCCGGACCGCCAGCAGTTTGAAGAAATTTTAAAACAATCAGGTTATACCGATACCTCATGGAAACCGTTAAGTTTAGGAATATGTTGCATTTACAGCGGGAGAAAGCCGGCATCATGAAAAACCGTGCAGTCCTTTCCCTTTTATTTCTGGTATTATCGGTAACTGCTCTTGCCCAGCGCGAGATCTATCGCGAAGAGCAGGATCAGAAACCTTATTATTTTGGTCTTTCCCTTGGCGCTGTTTATTCCCGTTTCCAGATTGAACATCATCCCAGCTTTCTACAGCAGGATTCCATTCTGGTGGTTGAACCAGGCAATACACCTGGTATTTCATTCAGGCTGGTAGCTGGCCTCAACCTTTCCAACCGTTTTGAATTAAGATTCAACCCTGGACTCATTTTTACAGATCGCCCCATTCTCTATACGCTCAACAGGAATTATGACGGGGATCTGGACCAGGGTTATAATGTGAAAAAAAGTGTTGAATCCATCATCACAACCTTTCCGCTCCATCTCAAATTCAAATCAGACCGCATCGGCAATTTCCGGGTCTATATGCTCGGAGGCGCCAAGCTTGATTTTGACCTGGCATCCAATGCCAAAAAAAGAAAGCTGGAAGACCAGCTCAAGATCCGGAACATGAGCTATGGTATTGAAGGTGGTATTGGTTTTAATTTCTACCGCAAGAGTGTTACCATTACTCCCGAGATCAAGATCAGTAATGGATTGAACAATCTCCATGAACGCAATGACAAACTGAATTACTCCCGTGTCATTGACCGGATACAATCCAGGATGATTGTATTTACCCTGCACCTCGAGGGATAAAAAATTCAGGCAGCAGGCCTTGTGCTGCAAGACTTCGTATTTTCGCCACTCAATTTTTGGACTGATGACGATTTCCTATAAATGGTTGAGTGAATATTTACCTGTATCGATAGATCCTGAAAGGCTTTCAACGATCCTTACCTCTGTAGGACTCGAGGTGGAAAAAATGGAAAGCTTTGAAGAAGTAAAAGGTGGCCTGAAAGGTTTGGTAATTGGTGAAGTATTAGAAGCGGAACAGCATCCCAACGCTGATAAACTCAAGCTCACAAAGGTGAATACCGGCACCGGCGAACCATTGCAGATTGTTTGCGGTGCGCCTAATGTAGCAGCAGGACAAAAAGTAGTGGTAGCCACTGTGGGTACGACCATCTACCCTTCCACCGGAGAACCGCTTACAATGAAGATCGCTAAGATCCGCGGGGTGGAAAGTTATGGAATGATCTGTGCTGAAGATGAAATTGGTCTCGGCAGTTCCCACGCGGGTATCATGTTATTACCTGCCGATGCAAAGTCTGGTACACCTGCTGAAGATTTCTTCAAACCTTTCAGTGATGTGATCTACGAGATTGGCCTCACTCCCAACCGCATGGATGCCATGAGTCACTGGGGTGTTGCCCGTGATGTATGTGCTTATCTTACACACCATGACCAGGAAGAATATAAACCTGTTCTGCCGGAATCAAATTTCACAGCCGCAAGTAAAAATTTATCAGTCAGCATTCAAATAGAAAACCTGCAGGCCTGCAGGCGTTATTCAGGTGTTTGTATCGAAGGTGTCAAAGTAGGACCTTCTCCCAAATGGTTACAGGAAAGACTGAAAAGTATTGGTCTTCGCCCCATCAATAATATTGTTGACATCACCAATTTCATTCAGCATGAAACAGGACAACCCCTTCATGCATTTGATTATGATGCTATCACTGGCCAGGCCATCATCGTAAAAACACTTCCTGAAGGAAGCAGGTTTGTAACACTGGATGAAAAAGAAAGAAAACTTCACCCTGAAGATCTGATGATCTGCGATGCCAGTTCACCCATGTGTATCGCCGGAGTTTTTGGCGGACTGCATAGCGGTGTTACTGAAAAAACAAAGAATATATTTTTAGAAAGTGCATGGTTTGATCCTGTATACATTCGCAAGACTTCGTTCAGGCATGGCCTGCGTACTGACGCAGCTACCCGGTTTGAAAAAGGAATTGACATTTCAAATACAGTAAGAGTGGCACAGCGCGCCGCCATGCTTATTACCGAAATCGCGGGTGGCAGCATTGCTTCAGAAATGTATGATGTTTATCCTTCGCCGGAACCTAAAAAACAGGTTAGCCTTAAATACAGTTACCTTAAAAAACTCAGCGGGAAACATTATCCTGCTGCCTCTGTAAAAAATATTTTACAAAGCCTGGGTTTTGGAATCGTAAAAGAAAAAACTGAAGAATTGGTTGTTGAAGTGCCTTATCATAAGCCTGACATTTCCATTCCAGCAGATGTGGTTGAAGAGATCCTGCGTATTGATGGACTGGATAATGTGGAAATACCGGTAACGATCAGCATTTCTCCTTCGGTTGAGGTAAATTATAAACAGGAAGTGCTGAAAGAAAAAACCTCAGGCATCTTAACCGGTTTGGGTTTTACGGAGATTCTCACCAACTCCATTACCAATTCGGCATATTATGATGAAGCCTCCTTACAAACAACAGTGAAGCTTCTTAATAACCTGAGCAATGAACTGAACGTCATGCGCCCTTCCATGTTGCAGACGGCACTGGAAGTGATCTCGTTCAACATTAACCGCAAAAACAATAACCTCAGGTTTTTTGAATTTGGAAAAACTTATTCAACTCCTGCTGTTGGCCAGTACCAGGAAGCACAACACCTCTGCCTTTATTTAAGCGGGCAGGGATCGAATCCACACTGGAAAACCAAATCAACAGCTATTGATCTTTACGATCTCAAAGGAATTGTACAAAGCCTGGTTAAGAATATGGGCATAGCAGCAGAATTTATCACCATATCTGCATCAGAAATGAACCAGGCGCTTGCTATGGAAATCAATGGTGAAAGGATTGTGGAAATGGGCCAGGTTAATAAAGAGATCACCGGCCGTTTTGATATTAAGCAACCTGTATTTTTCGCGGACTTCCATTGGGATGTGGTTCTGAAACACGCAGGGCGCCAGGTGCGGTTCAAAGAGATTTCAAAATTCCCTTCCGTGGAAAGAGACCTGGCCGTTGTTATTCCCCGCACCATGAAATTCGCGGAGATCGAAGCAAGCATCAGCAAACTGAAACTCAACAGGCTGCAGGGGCTTCGCTTATTTGATGTTTTTGAAAGTGAGAAACTGGGAGCAGGAAAAAAATCCCTGGCCATCAATCTCACTTTCCTTGATGAAGAAAAAACTTTAACGGATAAGGAAATTGATGGCTGGATGAACCGGATCATGATTACCTTAGAGAAAGACCTTCAGGCTGAAATCAGGAAACAATGACCGTAGACCAGCAATTCAATTCACTCAACGATAAACTGCAGCTTTTGCTGAAGCAGTATAACCGTTTGCAGAAGGAAAATGAAAAACTGCGGGAGGAATTAAAGGAGGCACATAACCGCGAATCAGAAACACGCCACCGCATTGATGCCTTCCAGGAACAGATCAGTATTATGAAGATCTCTACCGGTGAAATGACTGACAGGGATAAAAAAGAATTTGAAAGAAAGATCAACCAGTACATCAGGGAAGTGGATAAATGTATCGCGTTCTTAAGCCAATAATCAATTAATTACATGGAAGAACTGATTCCCATAAACCTTGTTATCGGAGACCGCACTTACAGGGTGAGGATGGCTCCGAAGGATGAAGAAGTGGTGCGTAAAACCGCGAAGACCATCAACGACAAGATCCTTGAGTTCAAGACCCATTTCGCTGGTAAGGATATGCAGGATTATGTAGCAATGGTCCTGGTTTGGTTTGCCACTGAACAAAACGCCGCTATCTCCAACCAGGTAAATATGGATAATGTGAGCAGCAGGCTGCAGACCCTGGAAAAAATGATTGATACCGTTATTGAGCCATAACCAATTGCTTTATCTGAAATGCAAAAAGCCGGCAGTGCCGGCTTTTTGCATTGAATCATTTTATAAAGTGCTTACCTGGCGGGAAGTAATTCAGCCAGTTTCTTTTGCAGGTCTTCACCCCTGATATTCTTGGCGATGATGGTACCATTGGGATCGATCAGCAGGTTCTGGGGAATGGCACGGATACCATACTGTTTGGCAGCAGCATTATCCCAGTAAAGCAAATCACTCACCTGTGTCCAGGTAAGGTTATCCTTATGAATGGCTGCCATCCATTTTTCTTTTCCGTCTGGACGGTCAAGCGATACACCCAGTACAGTGAAATTCCTGTCCTTGTAAGTATTGAATGCTTTTACAATGTTCGGGTTCTCCTTGCGGCATGGTCCGCACCAGCTGGCCCAGAAATCTACCAGCACATATTTGCCACGGAAAGACGAAAGTGCCACGGGTTGGCCCAGGGTATCGTTCTGCGTAAAGTCAATGGCCGGTTGTCCTACCGCGGTCTTTCTTGCCAATACCATTCTTTCTTTCAGGTCAATGGCAGTAGGAAGCGCTTTGACTGAAGCGGACAAACTGTTGAATAAAGGCTCAACCTTATCTGCATCAATGTCATAACCCGCGTATTGTTTTACCGCGTAAAGTGCAACCGGTGAATTGGGATTTGCCTGCGCGAAGGTTTTATAAACATTTTCGCCTATTTCATTTTCCAGCGTGCGGATAGAGGTCACAACTTTTTCCATGGCAAGCTGGTCACCAGCCTTGCTTTGTTTTGCGTACTCATCATACAGCTGGTTCATTTGTGTATTGAAAGGCTTGAGCCTTTCGGTGAGGTTCACATAATCCAGGTGGCCTGCAGAGCCGGTAACGGAATTGATCTTCAGGGAATCCTTTGCTGCCACTTCAATTTTACCAGGTTCCATAAATATGGAAAGTGATTCTCTTTTGGCTCTTTCTTCTCCTGGCTGTTGCTTGTATTTTACGATCAGGTTAGCCACGACTGGTTCAGCAATCAGTCCTTCAAATTTGAAGTCCCCGTTTGAAGTCTGCAGGCTGTCCATTTTCCTTTCTTCACCATTATAATAACTCAGGTAAACCCAGTCCACCTGTTTTGCCATGCGGAGTTCACCTTTTAATTTAAATTCTTTGTCTGCTTTCTGCGCGATAGCGGCCGCGGGTAAAAGCAATAAGAAAAGTAACTGCTTCATCTGTAATATTTAGTATGCAAGTTTAATTAAAATGAACCAGACAGATTCGCCATTCATCAGTTTATCTTAAATACTTCCTGTTTTGTATCTTCGCCACATAGCCCTGCGGTTATGAATACCCTTACTGTAAATATCAAACACATTATTAAACCCCTGAGAAATGGACCTCAACATAATTACGCTCATTGCCGC
>CBDUBK010000042.1:0-9297 GCA_965365375.1 uncultured bacterium
CAATGCAAAAGGTTATGGCCTTGGGCTGAGTTATGTAGCATATGTGATCAACCGCCATAAGGGTTCCATAAAAGTTGAATCCATTGAAGGTGATGGCAGTAAATTTATAGTGAACCTGCCCTTGCAGGAAGCAGCTTAAACCACCAGCATGGCCAATCCCAAAATATTATATGTAGAAGACGAGGTTTTCCTCGCCAAGATCGTGAGTGAAACACTCCAGGGAAGGGGTTTTGATGTGATCCTTGAAAGCGACGGAGGAAAGGCCCTGGAAGTTTTTCTTGCAGAAAAACCGGACGTGTGCCTGCTCGATATCATGCTTCCTAACAAAGACGGATTTACCATTGCCGATGAGATCAGGGAAAAGAATACCGAAGTACCAATCATTTTCCTGAGTGCCAAATCCCAATCCAGTGATGTGGTGAACGGATTCCGGCTTGGAGCAAATGATTATGTAAGAAAACCATTCAGCATCGAAGAACTCATAGCGCGGATAGAAAATGTATTGAAGGGAAGAGTGGAAGCTGCGACTGAAGCCGAAGAAGTATCCATTGGCCAGTACCGTTTCAATATCAAAAGGCAAACCCTGCACCACCCCGGCGAACAGAAAAAGCTGAGTTACCGGGAAAGCGAATTGTTGCGTCTTTTATATAACAACCGGGATAAGATCGTTGAACGCAGCGAGATCCTGACCCTGCTTTGGGGGAGTGATTCTTTTTTTAACAGCAGGAATCTTGATGTTTACATTACAAAACTCAGGGGTTATCTCAAGCTCGATCCCGCAATAGAGATCATCACCATCAAGGGTATTGGTTACCGGTTCATAATGAACTAGAATACCTGAGCAGGCTGTGGCACAGGATTTTCAACTACACAGGCATGGTGCTCAGGGAAAGGATCAGGAAAAACAAGAAGCTTATTCTTATTACAGCAGGAGTGCTACTTGCGCTGTTCCTGTTCTTCCTGGTTTTTGTTGACCGCCTGGTAGAACCCATCCTGCGCAAAAGACTGCACACCCTCATTATCCGTGGATCTGACAGTTTATATACTTACCGGCTGGGAGATCTTAAAGCCAATTTTTTCGGTGGCAACGTTGAGGTTGAAAATCTACAGATCAATATTGACAGCAACCGTTATAACCTGCTTCAAAGCCGTAATGCACTGCCGTCTTTAACCATGCAACTGTCACTTGACAAAGGAGAGATCAGGGGCATCAGTGTAGTGGCCTTGCTCTTCGGAAAAAAAGTGCGCATACAGGAAATTATTTCAGAAGCAGCCGATCTTAAAATATCCAGGCATGTGCAATTGGAAAGAGACCAGCAGTTTGACAAACCCTTATGGAAATCCCTCCAGCCTGATATAGAAGGTATCTATGTGAAACGGATCAAATTCGATGGCATCAAACTATTGTACCGAAATGCGGATACCTCAGAATCTGTAAAGCTGCAGTTCGACCGATGTGATGCGCTATTTGAAGATATAGCGGTTGACAGTTCGTCTGCTTCGGATACCAACCGCATCGGTTTTACAAGAGATATTACCATGAAATTCCATGACCTGAAATTCCGTACACAGGATTCTACTTATAAAATGAAAGCGGAATGGATCACTTATTCATCCCGTAACAAAAGTTTCGAGATCGACAGTTTCAAGTTGCAGCCTACCCTGGAAAAAGATGAATTTTATAAGGCATATCCTGTGCAGCAAAGCCTTTATTATATCGAATTTGTGAAAGCACGTTTCCATAACCTGCACCTCGACCGTTTCATTCACAGCAACATGATAGAAGCGGACAGTATATTTTTTGACAGGCCGTTGATAGAAGTGTATAATGATAAATCAATGCCTCCTGCTTTTGTCTCAAAGGTGGGCAAGTACCCGCACCAGAAATTGATGCAGGCGAATGAGGGAATCAATATTGGTAAGATCGGCTTCAATGGAGGCAGTATCAGTTACACTGAAAAAAATGAAAAGACCATGAAGGAAGGCAGGATATTTTTTGATAACCTGGCTTTCGAAGCAAATAACGTTACCAATATAACGGCACTCATTCAAAAAAATCCCGTGTGCAAGGCAAGTGTTCAGGGAAATATCCTGGGTGCAGGAAAGTTGAATGTTGAGTTCCGTTTTTTCCTTGATTCACTAGAAGGACAATATGAAGCCAGCGGATGGTTGAAAAATCTTGGTGTTAAAGAGCTCAACCCGGTAGCACTACCACTAGCTAATGTGCAGATCAATTCTTTCAACATCCGCCAACTCAATTTTTTTGTGCGGGGTGAAGATTTTGAAGCAAGGTCTGATGTGCGGTTGCTTTATAATGATCTCTCCCTGACCCTTAGAAAAACGGATGAAGAAACCGGACAGACATCCATCAAAAAATTTTTTACCAAGATCCTCAACAAATTTGTCATCTGGCCGGATAACCCCGGACCTGATGGCATTGAAAGAAAAGCAAGCGGATCTCGTGCTTTAAGGCTTACAAGCCATTCATTCTTTGCACTGTTCTGGAAATCCATCTTCGCAGGCATGCAGGATATTATTATGAAATCGGGAAGGTATGGAGGCTAATGGCTATAGGCTATTGGCCATTGGCTTTTTTGAATTTTTACTTTTTACTTTTGACTGATATGCAATGGATCGCTGCTTCAAAAATCTTCACTGGTGACCAATGGCTCTATGATCATGCAGTTGGTATAGAAAATGGAAAAATTATTTCTGTTGTGCCAGCTGCTAACCAGCAAGACCTGGAATTTTACAAAGGCCATATGCTGGTACCGGCATTCATTGATGCCCAGGTGTATGGTGCAGCGGGAAAACTATTTTCTGTTTTTCCTGAAGCTTCCACCCTTTCATTAATGCATGAAGTTTTTAGCCGGGAAGGCACGGTACTTTTCCAGCCAACAGCTGCTACCAATTCTTACGCTGTATTTAAAAAATGTATAGATGCCGTAAAAGATTATTGGTCACAGGGTGGCAGGGGTGTACACGGACTTCACCTTGAAGGTCCCTGGATTCATCCTGATAAACGGGGCGCTCATGTGAAAGAACATATTGTGCAACCAGATGTTGTCGCTGTTACAGAATTACTTGATTATGGTAAGGATGTAATTACCATGATTACACTGGCACCTGAACAATGCACCAGTGATATTATTGAACTGATAAGATCAAGAGGCATCGTTGTTTCTGCCGGTCACAGTACTGCGGATTACCAGGAGGCAATGAATGGATTCAGCAATGGCATAGAAGCAGTCACACATTTGTTCAATGCCATGAGTGCCCTGCATCACCGGGAACCAGGATTGCCGGGAGCTTCCATGTTGCACCCAACAGTAAAGGCCAGTATCATTCCTGATGGTTACCATGTTGACTATGGAATGATCGCGCTGGCAAAAAAAATGATGGGTAGTAGATTGTTTGCCATCACTGATGCGGTAACTGATACTGACAGTGGCCCTTACCGTCATGTAAGGGCAGGAGATAAATATGAATGTAACGGAGTGCTGAGCGGATCGGCATTAAGCATGCACCAGGCCATGCTGAACCTGGTGCATGAAGCAGGGTTGCCACCAGGGGAAGCCCTGGCTATGTGCAGCCTCCTGCCTGCCCAGGTAATGGGATGCGAACAGTTGTATGGACGCATTGCACCCGGGCATAGCAGTGCCATGCTGGTGCTGGCTGAAGATTTGTCCCTGGAAAAAGTGCTTACCTGATTACTGTAATAGCCGAAGATTTTCTTCTCTTAGCGTTTTCCAAAAACCAGGTGATAGTGAATGTCGGGATGATATCCGTTCCAGGTAATAGTTCTTCCAAAAAGGCGAAACCGCCACCGAACAGGCCTTTAACCCCGCCGAAAGTTCTCATATAAATGAGTGCGGAAGCCGGGGCCCACAAAAGGTCAAAAACCTCACCGAATACAGGAATGGCAAAGCTTGCATAACCCAGCAGGTCCATGGCAATACAGAATGACAGGGATGGTAAAGGTTTCTGGTTTACAGGCTCAAAACGAGCGCTTTTTCTGAAAAAGAGTTTTTTCAATTTCATGGTGCCGCGGTTTTTTCCGCAGCCGTATTATTGACGAAGAATGATGCCATCCCGTTGTATGGCATATTTCTTTAAGAAAACATTTAGATGCGTAACCGGGTTCATATCGGCACATCCGGATGGAGTTACAAGCACTGGAAAGGCCTGTATTATCCTGATAAACTTCCCTCAACACGCTGGCTTCCTTTTTATGCCGGGGATTTTGATACGACCGAGATCAATTCGAGCTTTTACAGGATTCCCTTAATGACTACGGTAGAGAAATGGATGTCGCAGGTTCCAGGGCATTTCCGCTTTTGTGTAAAGATGAGCCGTTTTCTTACTCACATGAAAAAGCTCAATGAACCGGAGCAATCTCTTGAAAATTTTTTCTCTGTGTTTGAGCCTATGAAGAAGATGATGGGACCAGTGCTCATCCAGCTGCCACCCTTCCTTGCTTTTGACTATGACAGGGCCGAATATTTTTACAGGATACTAAGCCGTTTTTACAAAGAATACGAGTTTGTGATGGAAGTAAGACATGATAGCTGGATGCAGGAAAAAAGCCTTACCCTTATGACAAAATTCAATATCGGTCTCGTGATCTCACAGTCCGGTGTTTCATTTCCTTATACTGAAATGCTGACCGCGAAAAACATTTACCTGCGGTTTCATGGACCTGCGGAATTGTATGCCTCAGCATATCCAGATAAAACACTGGAATATTTCGCGGAACTGTTTTACAAATGGCTGAAGGAAGGCCACGAGGTCTGGGCTTATTTCAATAATGACATTCATGGTTATGCCCCGGAAGATGCCAAAAAACTCATGATGTTGATGGAGCTGTAGTATAAAATGAAAAATCCCGACCGATGGCCGGGACTATCCAGATTTTGTTTGTTTTCAAAGGTCTTCATCTTCTTCGTCATCCTCCGTGTCTATCACAAGATCATCTTCATCCAGGTCTGCCTCGTCAATATCTTCTTCCAGCTCTACTTCAAACTCTTCCTCGTCACCTGATATTTCGTCTTCATCCCCTAAAATCAGATCTTCTTCTTCACCGTCTTCATCATCATCGTCTTCATCATCCGGAGCATAATTGCCATTCACAGGGTGGGTATCAGATCCGGTGCTATAAGGTTTTTCAATAAAAACGTTGGGCGAAATATTGCCATTCACTTCAATCTCTTTTTCCAAATTTTTTCCGTTCATGGATGGTTGCATAGCCAGTCTTTGACAGATTAGGTTAAAATCACGTGCCAGAATGTACCCGGCAGCTAAAAAATACAGGCTCAACCAATTATAAAAACCAGGGGTATTATATGGTTCAGTGAGTTGAGGATTTTTTTGCCAGAAGAAGGTCGCTGTAGGATTCTGCGAGGTACTGGTTTTCGCTGATCCGGAACAGTTGTGCATAACCGTTACACTGCGCCTGAAGTTTTTCAAGGCCAATCTTTCCTTCAGCATCGATCGCTTCCACTTCCACGAAAGTTCCCAGCCCGGCCACCTCATCCAGGTGGAATTTTACATTGCCGATGAAATAAATCTTTCTTTTTTTATCTACCACCACTTTAACGCCGAGGGCATTCAGCAGCGCTTCTTTGAGTGAAGATCCCGGGACGGACCTGTACAAAACAACATGGGAAGATTTGGCACCGGCAATATTTTCCCGTTCATACTGGATAAGCGCATTTTCAATATTGCCCTCACGCAGTTTAAGACGGCCATTGGGAACATTGAAATAAGTATCTACCTGGTGATCAGTTCCGGCAAATACAGGTTGTTGTTGTAATAAGATCTGTTCAATGGAATCAAGATGATCACATTTGGCTTTGAATTCGTAATTGAGATGGGGCATGTGAGCGAAGTTATCGCCAATGGCCATTAGCTATTGGCTCTTTATGGCATAGTTTTTTGAGTTTTGACGCAAATTATTGTTATGAAAAAACATAACAGCCTGTTGCTGATCCTGCTTTCCGGAATTTTATTGACCTCCTGTATCTCCCAGAAAAAATACCAGGCATCCCTCAACAGGGAGCAAAGCCTGATGGCAAAAAATACCGAACTCTCCAATGATATTGCGGCGCTCAAAACACAAATTGAAAACCTGCAACTGGATAACGCCAGGCTGGTGAAACAGATTGATGATGCAATGAAAAAAGCAGCGGATGCTTCCGGCGTGGCCAATATGACCCAGAAACAACTCGAGGCCGAGCAGCAAAGACTCTGGGAATTGAGGAGGTTGCTCGACCAGCAAAGGCAGGCTGTTGAAAGTCTTCGCCAGAAAATGGCCAATGCACTCACTGGTTTTAACTCAAACGAATTGCAGGTATTCATCAAAAACGGCAGGGTTTACGTAAGCCTGCAGGAAAACCTCTTATTCCCTTCAGGTAGTGCAGTTGTAAATCCAAAAGGTAAGCAGGCACTGGGTACTCTTGCTGAAGTGCTGAACCTGAATCCTGATATCAACGTGGTAGTGGAAGGACATACGGATTCAGTTCCCATCAAGGGTAGGTATGAGGACAACTGGGCATTAAGTGTAGCACGTTCAACCGCAATCGTAAGATTGCTCACGGATAATTATAAAGTTGATCCTGTTCGTGTGACTGCCAGCGGTAAAAGCAAATACGAACCTGTTGATTCGAATACAACTCCGGAAGGAAGACAGAAAAACAGGCGCACCGAGATCATACTGGCACCGAAACTTGACCAGCTCATGCAATTGCTTGAACAACCTGCAGGCACGGATGCTTCCTGATAACAGTTGCGATTATTGATCTTAAAGAAAAAGAATGGAAGACCTGTTTACGACACATATCAATATTGAAAATGAAGATGTCAACTTCCGCGTGATGTTTGACCAGGAGAAATATGTTTTTCTTTCGGAAGGTAACTCTAAAACTTTTTCATCTTTTGCCATCAAACGCGAACATGATGAATGGCATGATGAGCAGGCACTTGAGCCGCAGGTAAAAGAGCAGGCAATTGCTGCCCTGGAAAAATACCTGCTCCGGCAGCATTAGGCCATTACAGAAACCATATTCAAGGCTATCTCGCCCAGTTGTTGTTTACCATTGATGGTAACCTGGTTCCTGATCTCGTGCGGCCTCAGACTTTTGGAAAAAAGTTTCCAGGCAATATCAGGTTCAATGATCACTTCTGCATCCACATCACCGGAATGATTGGTTAATAATTGCCAGCGCTGGTCGATCATTTCAATATTCCATGATCCTCCTGCTTCTGTTGTGATGGTGATCCTCACTGCAGTGCCCTCGTCGGCTTCTGTTTCACGGTATGTATAGGGAAGCGCATACATAAATGTTCCGATAAAAGGCTGGAAGAATTCAGGCGTCATGATTCCGGGCTTATTGACGGCATCGCGGATCTGCTGCTGGTGCAGGAATTTTTCTGTGTACTCCCTTGCCTGGTGAAACCAGTTCTTACTTTCTTTTTCACCGGCCCAGTCTACAGGGAAAATTGATTTTTCAAATGGCGGAAGCGAAGAAAGGTAATCACTTGTTGCCCTGCCTGTTGCTTCATGAAGAAGGATCATTACCTGTGGACTGAATCGTTTGGCTGCGTCCACCCAGTCATTGTTGAACTGGTTCAGCCAGTTCACAAGCGATTCCCAGTCAAAAGCCTTCGGTCCGGGGGTGCCGAAATATTTATCACGTTGCAGGGATAGCGCCCTGATATTTCCATCAAGGAGGTGCGCGGCAACATCTTTCACTTTCCATTTACGTGCAACAGTCTGCATCTCCCATTCTTCGGGGGTGAGTTCATGTAATAATTCCATGAGTTTTTCATCAAGCGGATGAAAAAGGTTTGCAGTTGCGAGCGGTATTTGTTTTTCGTTAATTACTTCCATATGAATGTTGCCAGAAATTTTTCTTTGGGAATAAATCCTTCGTAACGGGAATCTGATAAACCATACCGGTTGTCACCTAATATGAAATAGTTTCCTGCGGGTACAGTTTTTTTCAGCTTTGAAACAAAGATGAGTCAAAGTTGAGAGTTCAAAGTCAGCTGCATCAGAGTATGATGGAGCAGCACCGATCTCTAATGAAACTATTTACCGCATTCCCGTTTTCCCGGCGAAAGAATAATGATAAAAGAATAAGGCACGGAAGGCGGTAAACAGTTAATAAAAGAATGAACTACCTGATTCCAGTTTCAATCACAAATCATCAAATGATCACATCAAAATCGCCTTCCTTCCTCATTTCTCTTTCGAGCCAGAAAGTTCCTAAGGGAAGTATGGAAGCAATGAAAGCCTTCACGAGGAAGAGAAAATTTTTTCCAAGCGCAGTCTTTACTTCATAAGCCAGTGCAAGAAAGGCTACGAACAAAACACCATGTGCCCAGCCAACCACAGTAACGGCCATGGGCAGGTCTGCTAAATATTTAAGCGGCATGGCCACTAGCAGTAAAACCAAAAATGAAATGCCTTCAGCGATTGCGATGTTCCTGAACCAGGATAATAGTTTTGTATTTGACTTCATGACAGCTCAGACAGTTTTTAATAATCAACCACCTGTTCACGGATGGTTTCAGGAATTTCCCTCCATTCATATTGCTGGTTGCGCAGCTGTGGCTCAAACCCTGCTTCGCGAATGGCTTCCTGTATGCTTTTATAAGTAAAACGGTGAGGTGCACCTGCAGCACTCACCACATTCTCTTCGATCATGATGGAGCCAAAATCATTAGCACCTGCATGAAGGCAGATCTGCGCGGTTTCTTTTCCAACAGTAAGCCAGGAGGCCTGTATGTTTTTTACGTTGGGCAGCATGATGCGGCTGATGGCTACCATGCGGATGTATTCTTCTGGAGTAGTAAGATTTTGTACACCACGTATGCGGGTCAGCAGGGTATCCACATCCTGGAAGGTCCAGGCTATGAAGGCCAGGAATCCTTTGGCGTGTTCAGGTTTTTTAGCCTGCACCTCCCTGATCTTCACCAGGTGTTCAAATCTTTCTCTCAGTGTTTCCACATGACCAAACATCATGGTAGCGGAAGTGGTGATGTTGAGCTTATGGGCTTCATGCATAATGGCCAGCCATTCATCAGCTCCGCATTTTCCTTTGGAGATGAGCCTGCGCACCCTGTCAACCAGGATCTCGGCACCTGCTCCGGGAAGTGAATCCATGCCTGCTTCTTTCAGAGCTTTGAGCACTTCATGGTGCGTGCTTTTTTCCAGTTTGGTAATATGTGCCACTTCGGGTGGTCCAAGTGCATGCAGTTTGATATCCGGGAATTCCTCTTTGATCTGCCTGAAGG
>CBDUBK010000043.1:0-9240 GCA_965365375.1 uncultured bacterium
TTTGCCGGCACGTGCACGGATTACGTTCAATAGTTCCCGTGCAGATTTTCCTGCCTGCGGAGTGGCACCTTTCACAGCCGCTTCTGCTGCTATAAAATAAAACTCAGAAAATTTAGCAATTTTAAATGGACGGGTGCTGGTGGCATTAGGCTGACCCAATCCAGATCCATTATCAGTACGGTATACGCCAATTTTCCAAAGATTGGGGAAAACGATCCTGCTGATGCCACTTGGATGGATCACAAAATCTGCGCGGCCTGGCAACACGCCTGCACCAATATTATTGGAAGACTTACCCGGGAAATTGGCGCCTGAAGGATACACAATACTGCCTGCCTGGGAATCATCCTCAAGGAAACTCAGGATGGCATTTCCAGGAACTACAGGAAGATCATTGGCATTGTACAATGTTGCATTGCTAGTTCCTCCTTTGGGCCAGTTGCCACGGAATACTGTAGTGAAGGTTCCATCATATCGTGAATCCAGTGTTTTTTCAGCAAACGTATTGAGAAACACGCCAATTGGTGGTGCCATACGGGTGTATGGACGGCCTAACGCCTGTGCAGCTTCCCGTTGTACAGAACTGATAGCAGCACCTGTACCGTCAGGATTGGCAGCACTCCTGATTACTGTATAGTTAAATGTCACCATCCAGGGCGCGCCATTTCTGCCATTACCGCTTTCGCTATCGAAACAGGCAAGACAGGCACCATTATAAAATTCACTTTCCTGCGTATGGTCCGCATACAATAACATTTCCTTGTTGCGGTCATTACCACCCACATGCAGGTCATAATACGTGTCTACCAGCCCGAAAGGACCAGGATTATTGATGCCTTCAACAGCAACATCATAGGCTGACTGGAAATACCAGGCAGCATTTTTACCATCTGGATCTACCCTGTCAGCCAAAGGATAGGTTGGTATGTTATTCGGATTTTGCAACCACCAGCCATACGTGAGATAAGCTTTCGCGAGGTATAAGCGGGCTGCGGATTTTGTAACACCACCTGTTACCCGTGGTGCATCCGGAAGATCAGCGATGGCCTGTTTCAAATCAGGGAAAATACCTTTTGTATAAACTTCAGGAACAGTATTCCGAACAGAAGTCCTGGAAGGTGTTGTATTGAATTTCAATTCACCTGCACCAAGATCAAGCGGTACTCCTCCAAATGTTTGTACCAGGAGGAAGTAGTCAAAAGCACGGAAAAACCTTGCTTCGGCAATCAGTGCATTTGAAATTGTACCGACCGCGCCTGCATTCTCTATGATACCGCTCGCGGTATTGATATTGGAAAAAGCCGTTCCCCACAAGGCATCAGAGCGGCTGCTTGCCGGTGTCAGGTTTCCTACACCACTGAGATCCGCATCCTTAAAATTGGCATCAGCACTCTGTGCATAGGTATATTCATCCGTACCTGTTTCCAGTGTATTGTAGTAGTAAGGCTGTCCATAGATAAATCTCAGGTGGGCATACTGGGAAGTGATGCCACCGAGAACACCTTTTTCCGTTTTGAAAAAGCCGGGTTCGTAAATGCTCCGGGGTTTTTCTTCCAGGATCTTTTTACATCCTGAAAACGTCAGCAGGAATACCGATGTTATTAAAACCGTTTTTATATGCATTTGTTTCATAATCGTAAGTTTTAAAATGTCAGGTTAACACCAACAATATAATTCCGGGTAGCGGGTGTGTTATAACCCACGATCAGCAGGCGTCTCAGCAAGGCATTGTTCGCGCTGATGGCACCGGTTGAGGCAACATTCTGGTCACCAAAAGAATTGGTTTCCGGATCCATGCCTGATTCTTTATGGAATGGTGAAAACAGGACAAAAGGATTCTGAACGGTGGCGTACATACGCAATTTCACATCTGATTTTTTCAGCAGCGTGCGGCTGAAATCATAACCAAGGGAAATAGTGCGCACTTTGAGGAAGGAACCATCGAAATAACTCAGAGTACTTCCATACTTGGGATTATCACTGCTGATGATGCCACCTGGTTTTGGATATTTCGCATCTGTATTGGTAGGTGTCCAGTAATCCACATCAAGATTATTCCTTCTTCCGCTCAGCAGGTTAAGATAACCGCTTGCTCCGTGAATGGAACTGAACAGAATGCCACCCTTCCTGTATACCCCAACGATACCCAGGTCAAATCCTTTGTAGGAAACACGGGTATTGAATCCTCCCTGGAATTTGGGATCCACATCAATGATCTTCCTGTCTGCAGGTCCTATGGCACGGGTAGGTGTACCGTTAGGATTGTAAGTGCCGGTATATTCAACCTTGATCATACCCACATTACCACCGGGTTCTAAAATATTCATGTGGTTATCCGCGCTATCCTTAGAAGTGGCCCAGAGACCAATCCTGTTATAATCGAAAATGGCATTGATATTATGCCCTACAAACCACCAGTTGGCCTCATCTCTTGTCTGGCCCGAAGCCAGCGAAGTAAGCCTGTTGCGGTTGGTGTAAAAATTCACGCCCGCTTCCCAGGTCCATCCGTTTACATTATCGAGGATGGTACCATTCAGTGCGAGTTCAAAACCTTTGTTCTCTGATGAGCCAATATTTGCGGTATAACCTGTCACACCGGATGTGGGTGGAAGGCCCAGCCCAAGGAGAATGTCTTCCGTATTGGTGATATAATAATCCATGGTACCGGACAACCTGTTCCTGAAGAGAGAAAAGTCAAGACCTACATTGTAAGTTTTTGAAAATTCCCATCCCAGGTCTTCATTGGGTAACTGGGATACATAAAATCCGGTAGCATAATTGGTGCTGCCGAAATTGTATGGCCTCGTGCTCAATAATCCAAGTGTTGAATAGGGAGCAATAGCCTGGTTGGAAGTTTGTCCGTAACCTGCACGGATCTTCAGGCTGTTGACAAAACCCACACTGCTCATGAAAGATTCCTTGGCAATGTTCCATCCTACAGAAATTGCAGGGTAAGTATGCCATTTTTTTCCTTCAGCCAGTCTTGATGATCCGTCTGAGCGGACAGTCGCTGAGATCATGTAACGGTTGTCATATGAATACATCACACGGCCCATTGCGGACATCAATCCCCATAGCTGGTAATCCTGCAATGCAGGATCGATGGTGATCTGACCTGCTGCCTGTCCAAGATTATAAAACTGGAAGGCATCAGCCGGAATATCACGTGCCGCGAGGTTGGTGCGGTTGTATTTGCTCTGCTCCGCGGAATAAAGAGCAATTGCATTCACGGTATGTTTGCCACCAAATGTGCGGTCGAAGCTCAGGATATTTTCCAGTGTCCAATGGTAAGTATTCCTGTTGTCTACTGATGCCGCTGAAGCGGTTGCAGGATTCAAACCATCGCCAATTCCCTGCCCGGTATAACTGCCATTACCGATTTGTATAAAATCAAGTCCGAGGTTGGCCCTGTATTTCAAACCTTCCAGGAAGGGAGCTTTTACTTCACCATAAATGGAATTGTAGGAAGCAATGCCTCTTGTTTCATTCAGCCACTGGTCATTGTCCCTGAGTTTCTCCACAATATCCCTCGTGTATACATACTGGTTATCCAGGATCATGCGTATGGACCTTTTGACGGTACCATCAGGATTGAATGGCGTGGAGATAGGTGTCATACTTAAAGTATTGTACATGCCTACCTGGTTGCCCTGGCTTTCATTGTAATTATTGTTGGTGGTGAAACCAAAACGGAAAAGTCGGCCCACCTGCTGGTCCAGGGAACCGCGCAGTGAATATCTTTTATATTGTTGTGTTGGAAGAACGCCCTGGTTGATATAATAACCGCCACCGAAATTGTAGCTTCCGCTTTCTGTTCCTCCAGAAAGGCTGATGTTATGATCCGATACATAACCATCCCTGTAAAAGAGGTCCTGCCAGTCAGTATTGATGTCATTGGCCTCATCCTGTCCATTTGTATATTGCCCGGCTGCAGCACGAAGGGCAACAAATTTCGGTCCGTCCATCATTGGGTATTTCGCAAACACGGTTTGCTTGCCATGGTAGGCGTTGTAGTTGATGCGCGGCCTACCTGTTCGGGTTCCCCTGTCGGTGGTAATTAATATGACACCATTCGCACCGCGTGATCCATAAATAGCAGTAGCAGATGCATCCTTTAATACCTCGATGCTTTTAACATCATTCGGATTGATGTCCGCAATGGATCCCATAAAAGGAATTCCATCTAAAACGATCAGCGGGTTGTTGTCTGCACTCAGTGAACGGATACCCCTGATGCGGATCTGCATGGTAGCACCGGGACGTGTGGATGTCTGTGACATCTCCACTCCCGCCAGCCTTCCCTGCAAAGCCTGGGAAATATTGGGAGAAGGTACTTCACGCATCTTATCCCCGTTGATGGAAGCAACTGCCCCGGTTACGGCTTCCCTCCTTTGTGTACCATAACCTACCACAACGATATGTTCCATATCAGTGGTTGAAGTGGTCATGGTTACATTTTGAGTGGCGTTTCCATTAACAGAGATCTCCTTGGAAGGATAACCCACCGAGGAGATCACCAGGGTTCCGTTGGAAGGAACACTGATCTGGAACTCGCCGTTTTCATTACTCAGGGTACCGGTGGTGGTCCCCTTGATCACAACCGAAGCATTGGCTACCGGCTGGTTTTTTTCATTGATGATCCTGCCCCTTACCGTGATATCGCCCTGGGCGAAAGCGGCAGCTGCAATGAACAACATGAAAGGAAGAAGCAAGGCAATCTTTTTGAAGTCTCTCAAAAGCAGGCTGAAAGAGGTTGACGCCTGTGGAGAATTTCGCGTAACCAAAATTTTCATAAATAAAGTTTTTAAATTCTATCAAGTTGAACTCAACCGGTTTTACAGGATAAAGAATCTTTATAAACAGTTTTCAAAATGGTGCGAACCCTTGTCAGGTTTTTCAATTATTTATGAGGCATGCAAAAACATGCGGTAATATGAATGAATGCTGTAACGGGATGCAGGGGAAAAAATAAATGTGTCCGGAAGAAATGACCGTGTGGTTTCCGGCAGGGGACCAGGGAACCTGGTATCATTGAAACAAGCAGCATACCGTTAGTTTTTTAGATCAGGCAATCTTCTCAACATCGTTATCCGGTATCGAATTTAGGGAGATTTCGGAATTATGCAACCGATTACATAATTTTTTTTCAAAAAAATTTAATTTAGCTTTATTTATAAGCATGTAAGCGATTGTATGGCAAAAGCCAAAGAAGTCACCATTTACGATATAGCCAGGAAGCTGAATATCTCCCCTGCCACCGTAAGCCGCGGGCTGCAGGATCATCCCGCTATTAGTAAAAAAACCAAGAAGCGGATCTTTGATATGGTGGAAGAAATGGGCTACCGTTCCAACCATTTTGCCCGCAACCTCCGCCAGCAGAAAACCAGGACCATTGGTGTGATCGTTCATGAATTAAATTCCAACTTTATCACCTCTGTTTTGGCAGGAATAGAAAAAGTAACCACTGAAGCCGGCTATGATCTCATCATCGCCCACTCATCGGAGAGTTATAAAAAAGAAGCTGCCAATGCCAAGAATCTTTTTCATAAAAGAGTGGATGGGCTGATCGCCTCACTTTCTTTTGATACGACTGACCTTGAGCATTTCAAACCTTTTATGGATAAAGGCGTACCGGTACTGTTCTTTGACCGCGTGGAGCAGGATGGCAATAATACGGTAGTGATCATTGACAATGCTCGTTGCGGATATATCGCCACTTCCCATTTGATAGAACAGGGATGCAAAAGAATTGTGCATGTTACTTCCAGTCTCAAGAGAAACGTTTACTCCCAGCGGCATAAGGGATATATGGATGCGCTGTTCGATCATAATATTCCTTATGATGAAAACCTGGTGCTGATCAATGACCTCAGTGAAAAAGCAGGAGTGGAATCAGCTTTGAAAATTCTCAAGATGAAAGAATTGCCCGATGGTATTTTCATCACGAACGATTTTGTGGCAGCTGTGTGCATGCGTACCCTGAAGGAATTTGGTGTGAACATCCCCCAGGATATCGCGATTGTTGGTTTTAATAATGACGCGATCGGGAAACTGATAGAACCTGCATTAACAACGATCAATTACCCGGGTATTGATATGGGAGAGATCGCGGCGAGGAACCTGATCAACCACCTGAAGGGTATCAGCCAGATCCAGCAGACCAATACCATCATTGTAAGATCTGAACTGATCATTCGGAAATCATCACTAAAAAAGTCAACTTAGCCCAGGTTAAATACATCACATGCCAGCAGAAAAAGAAGTCACCATATATGATATAGCCGAGCAGCTGAATATTTCACCTGCGACTGTAAGCCGCGGACTGCAGGATCATCCGGCCATTTCAAAAAAAACAAAGAAGAAGATCTTTGAACTGGCGGAAAAGATCGGCTACCGCTCCAATCATTTTGCACGCAACCTGCGCAATAAAAAAACAAATACTATTGGAGTGATCGTTCCGAGGCTGAACAGCCATTTTATGTCTGCCGTCATCTCGGGTATTGAACATATTGCCAATGCCGAAGGTTATAACCTCATCATCAGCCAGAGTTCAGAACTTACTGACAAGGAAGCCGCCAACAGCAGGACCATGTTCAATAACCGCGTGGATGGCCTGCTGGTCTCCCTTGCCTATGATACCAAGGAGCTGGATCATTTCGAGCCGTTTTTCAAAAAGAACATGCCGGTGATCTTTTTCGACCGCGTGATGCAGCATTCCAAAAGCACCAGCATTTTGATTGATAACAGGAGAGCCGCTTTTGAAGTAACGAACCACCTGGTATCGCAGGGTTGTAAAAGGATCCTTCACATCACTGCCCCCCTGCAGCAGAATGTTTACGTTGAAAGGCTGAATGGATATAAAGAAGCACTGGCGGCCAATAAAATCCCTTTCAGGGAAGAACTGGTGATCATCAATAATCTCAGCCTGGAAGCCGGGGCTGAAGCCGCTGAAACCATTCACAAGATGAAATTAAAACCTGATGCTGTATTTGCAGCGAATGATAATTGTGCTGTAGGATGTATGCTGGCACTAAAACAAAAAGGTTATGCCATCCCGGGTGATATTGCTTTTGCAGGGTTTAATAACGATCCAGTTTCCGTAGTTATAGAACCCAACCTGACCACCATCAGTTACCGTGGTTATGAAATGGGTGAAGTAGCTGCAAGGCACCTGATCGATCATTTGAATGGCACATCAGCCATACATAATACCAATACCATTATCCTGAGATCTGAACTGCTTATTCGCGAATCATCCATGAAATCCCGTTGATCTGACGGTTAAGAAATTGCTGTATGAAGAAATGCATTTACCTGCTTGCGTTTTTATTTTTTTCCCACGCGGCCCGCACCGAGGACGGTTACCGCTTATGGCTTCGTTATGACAAGATCAGCAATGCAGACGTATTGAAATCTTACCAGGCCACAATTAAAAACCTGCATTTTTACGGTAACACACCGAATCTTTCGGTTGCCAGGCAGGAAATGTTAACAGGGCTGGAGGGATTGCTCGATAAATCATTCAATACAGAAGCGGAAGTGGGACATGGTTCCGTACTGGTATATTCACAACAATCCGGTGCCCTCGTGGAAGCTGATTTTGATTATGATGCCCTGGGTGATGAAGGATTTTACATCCGCACCATCCATCCCAACCAGAGAAGGATGACGCTGATCACGGCTAAAACAGACAGGGGAATTTTATACGGGGTATTTCATTATTTGAGATTGCTGCAAACACACCAGGATATCACAGAACTTGATATCAAAACTGTTCCCCGGATCCAACACCGGGTGCTGAATCACTGGGATAATCTTGACCGCCATGTAGAAAGAGGATATGCAGGCCAGAGTGTCTGGAACTGGCATACCCTGCCAGGTTATATTGACCAGCGATATATTGACTATGCAAGGGCAAATGCGTCCATAGGTATCAATGGCACCGTACTTACCAATGTAAACGCGAATGCTCTTATACTTACACCTGCTTACCTGCAAAAAGTGAAAGCACTGGCTGATGCATTCAGGCCTTATGGTATCAAAGTTTATCTCACTGCCAGGTTCAGCGCCCCGGTTGAAACAGGAAAATTGAAGACAGCCGATCCACTGAATGATACGGTAAGGACCTGGTGGAAAAACAAGGCTAAGGAAATCTATGCGCTTATACCTGATTTTGGTGGTTTTTTAGTGAAGGCGAATTCTGAGGGACAACCCGGTCCGCAAAATTATAACCGCAATCATGCGGATGGTGCCAACATGCTGGCTGATGCAGTGGCTCCTTACGGTGGTATCGTAATGTGGCGCGCTTTTGTTTACAGTCATGAAACTCCTGAAGACCGTTTCAAACAGGCCTATAATGAATTCAAACCACTGGATGGAAGCTTCAGGAAAAATGTGCTGGTACAGGTAAAGAATGGCCCGATCGATTTCCAGCCACGCGAACCCTTCTCTCCTCTTTTTGGTGCCATGCCTGCAACGCCTCTGATGATGGAATTTCAGGTGACACAGGAATACCTGGGCCAGGGCACGCACCTGGTTTATGAGGCGCCAATGTTCAAAGAAGTACTTGAATCAGATACCTGGCAAAAAGGAAAAGGCACAACAGTAGCAAAGGTGGTGGATGGAAGTGCGCATGATCATTCCCTCACGGGAATGGCAGGTGTTTCCAATATCGGGAGTGACAGGAACTGGACCGGTCATTTATTCGGCCAGGCCAACTGGTATGCATTCGGCAGGCTGGCCTGGGATCACGAAGCTACATCAGCTTCCATAGCTACTGAATGGATCCGCCAGACCTTCCAGGCAAATGAGTTGTTGGAAAATACGGTCAGTAAAATCATGCTGGGATCTTATGAAACCATGGTCAATTATATGACTCCTCTTGGATTACATCATATCATGGGAACAGGACATCATTACGGCCCGGCTCCATGGGTGGATAACGTGGGAAGGGATGACTGGAACCCTGTTTATTATCATAAAGCAGATGCGAAAGGAATAGGTTTCGACAGGACATCAAAAGGATCCGATGCGTTGAGACAGTATGCACCCGCGGTGAGAAAGATTTATGAGGATATGAAAACATGTCCTGAACCATTCCTGCTCTGGTTTCACCATGTGCCCTGGGATTTTAAGCTCCCTTCCGGGAGAATACTCTGGGATGAACTCTGTACCAGGTACCAGCAGGGAGTAGATGATGTAAAAGAAATGCAGAAGGAATGGGAAAAACTAAATGGACTG
>CBDUBK010000044.1:0-9209 GCA_965365375.1 uncultured bacterium
TCTTCCACTCTTCACGGAGATTGTTAATGGAATTAAAAACATCATTTTTTACCCTGACATCAAACGGCATCAAATGACATTTGATTTTGTATTGGTTTTCCAGTTCTTCCTTTAAGTTTTCCAGCCTGTCTTTCCTGCGACCATTCAATAACAGATTGAACTCGTTTTCTGCAAATTTTCTTGCCGCAGCTTCTCCGAATCCAGAAGTAGCACCAGTTATGAAGACGATTTTTTTCATGAAGCGAAGATAATGATCGTGAATGGCCAATGGTAAATGGTGAATGGGTGGTTCAGAGGACAGTGTTTGCCAGAGCTTCAAAAGAGGTGTTTTTTCCCATATTAATTGGTGAAATTTCTCATGGGCCATTCTAATTCCTGGCATTATTTCGATTATGTTTTTAAACCTCAACCACAAACAACTAGACATTTACGGTCTTTCCCGCTCATTGGTAAAGGCTTGTTATTTACACACAAAGCATTTCCCTCCGGATGAGAAGTTTTCGTTAACCCAGCAGTTGAGAAGGGC
Source organism: uncultured bacterium (assembly GCA_965365375.1). GTDB lineage: Bacteria > Bacteroidota > Bacteroidia > Chitinophagales > Chitinophagaceae > Flavisolibacter. The sequence goes on from CBDUBK010000044.1 coordinate 527, forward strand.
TGCTTTATCCGTATTTCTCAATTTTTCAGAGGGTTGTTCGAGAAAATCCCTGGCAGAAAGAAAAAGGTTTTTTCAAATTTCGAGAAGTTCACTGGTTGAAGTGGATGCAGCTTTTGAAATAGCTGCAGATCTTGGATACACGTCAAAAGAAAAATTGAATGATCTAGGGACCACCCTGGTAAAATGTTTCAAAATTTTAAGTAAGATGATTGATGGGTGAGACGGTGAATGTTTAATGGTCAATGGTGAATGGTCAATGGTCAATCCTTCACTTTCTGAGTGAATAAGTTATCACAGTTCTGTAAACGACCCATTCACCCCTCCTTCGCAATAGCCATGGCGGGCGAAGCATTCACCATTTACAATTCACCATTGACCATTCACCTTATCGTATCAATATCACAGTTCCTTTAGCAAAGAATGACTTCCCTGTAAAATCAGTTCCTTTCACTATCCAGACAAAAGTATTCGACGACTGATCTTTTCCACCAATACGACCATCCCATCCATACTCAGTGTTTGTGGAACTATAAACCAACTGGCCCCAGCGATTGTAAACCCTGAAGTAATCGAATTTCTCAATACCTACAGGAATCGGTCTGAAGATATCATTCTTTCCATCACCATTGGGTGTGAAAGCAGTTGGCACAAACACCTGGGGATTGGTATTAAAGATCCTTACAGTCATGAAAGCTGAATCAGCACAGCCAAGTTCATTCGCAATCACTACTGTGTAACGGATACTGTCAAAACTTCCATCATAAGTTGCCGTTGGATTATTGATGTTCACATTACTCAGGTTCGTTGCAGGTGACCATAAATAACTTACACCACCGGAAGCATTGAATTGCAGGGGCTGTCCCACCACAACAAGTGTATCATTTCCTGCAAAGGCATTCACTTTTGGCAATACTACAACTGTAACGGTATCCCTGCGTGGTTTCGGACATCCAAGGATATCTGTTACCGTAAGCACATAATTGGTTGTGGCCAATGGGCTTGCTACCGGGTTCAGGATATTTGGATTATTCAGTGAAGACGAAGGTGTCCACGTAAATGAATTACCCGTAATACTTGCATTCAATTGTGTGGATGATTCATAACAGATACTGGCATCAGTTCCTGCATCAGCAACAGGGTACGGAACCAGTGTTACAGTTACCTGGTCGGTACTACTGCAACTGCCTACTGTTGAAGTGATCTCGTAAGTAGTAGTGCTGACAGGTAAGGCAGAAGGATTCAATATAGTGGGATCACTCAGTGTTGCAGCCGGAGTCCAGTTGAAGCGTAAACCATCGGTAACTGCTCTTAATCTTACAGAATCGGTTGCGCAGATTGTGGTATCAGGCCTGGCCTGCAGGGTTACAAAATATATCACATTCACTCTGACTGTGGCTGTATTGATACAACCATTATCACTCAGTTGAACTGTATAATCAGTAGTTGAAGTAGGACTCACTGTAGGTGTGGCTGTATTACCATTCGAAATATTTGGTCCGGACCAGCTGAACTGTCCAATACCGATGGCATTCAATTGCACATTATCCCCATTACAGATCAAAGTATCTGTTGGCACTGCCTGCAGTGGTGGCTTGTCAAGTATAGTAATGTCTTTGAAAACCGTATCTATACATCCCTTATTACTCGTTACAATAAACCGGACATTCCTGGTTCCTGTAGTTGGATAGGCGTATGCAGGATTCTGCAATCTTGAAGTATCCGCATTGGTGGTGAGATCTCCAAAATCCCAGCGCCAGCTGTTCACCAACCCATAAGCGGTACGGGTGGTATCAGTGAACTGTGAAGGTTTGGTCGCGCAGATGCCAGCAATAGTAAAGCCCGGGAAGAATCCAGGATAAACATGAGCGACAGCCATGGCAGAATCCACGCAGGCTTCACCACGGTTTACGACCAGTTTGATATTATAGGTACCGGTATCACCATAAGTATGTGTAGGTCTCTGGAGGTTGGATATGTTGCCGTCTCCGAAAGTCCATTCCCATGTATGAATCAGATTATTGGGAGGAGAAAGGTTTTCAAAACTCCGTGTGAAATCATCACACATGGGGTAAGAGGTTGGAAGCGTTACGCCTACCAGGTCACAGTCGCCCACTTTAATCTGGAGGTCTTTTCTTTGGGTGGCGATAAGTGCACCGTTACGGAATTCAGAAACACTTACGGTAACCACATAGATGCCTGGAGCTGGCGCAACACCACACATCAACCCGGTAATGTTGTTTAATGTAACCGTTGGACCAAGGGGTGAAATGGCAGAAAAGGGTGTTGCATAATCAACTGCCGGGTAGTTGCCATTGCCGGGAATTGGTCCGCTGGGTGGCGAAGGTGCCGGGTTGGTACTCGTACCACCTGCAAAGGCAGAACTAAAAAAATACGCTAAGGAATCGCCATCAGGATCGGTTGCACCAAAATCATAGCAAAAACTATTGTCAGCACACACAACAACTGTATCCTTACCTGTAAAACGGGCGGAGTTGTTATTGGGGTAGTTCGCATTTACAGAAGTTGACGGGATCTGGGCAGTGTAAGTAGCACCAAGTGCACTTGAACTTAAAAGATTGTTGATGCCGGCAATACGGCAACAACGCTGGTAAGCAATTACATAACCATCCGCACTTCCCTGGAGTGTTACACTGAAAGTATATCTTCCCACATCATACCAGATAGATGGCGGGTTGTTAATACATGGATCCGGAGCAGAGAGGTTCTGGTGTGTTGTATCAGCCAGGGGAATATTGGTACTATTCCAGATCATAGCCCCGGTTCTCTGGTTGAAAATGGCAATGGATGCTGTAGGATCAAGCTGTGCACCGGAAGAATTATGATCCCTGTAAAGTAACAGGGTAACGTTATAAGTAAAATTATTGCCAGATTGTGATGCAAGTGTATAGAAAATGGTACCACCAGTGATGTGGTTGGCCCATCCTATGATTCCGGTCAGAATAAATAGCAGTGAAAAAATTAGTTTCTTCATCGGGTTTGGTGATGAATGCTCATCAGAAATTTAGTCAACGATTCGTTTGTTTTGGCTTCCTCTTCAATCATACCCATATGGCCTGACTGATAGAGCACATCAATATACGATAAAGAAGGCAGATAACATTGCTCCAGGCCATCCTTTAATGGCACGGCATTGTCATATTTTCCTAATATAAAAAGCACTGGTACTTCGGTGGTTTTTAAAATTTGAGTCCGGTCGGGCCGCTTTATCATTGACTCATAATAATTAACGATCGCTGCACCGGAAAAGTTGCGTACCCCGTTCAGATGTTCTTCAATCCACCCGGGGTTATTTTCTTTGCTGAGCGGTGAATAGAGATTAGGAATGGAGGTTTTCAGGAATTCATAAGCCCCGTGTTTTTCAACGAATTCAATCCCTTTGCGCCGGGTCTGCACTTTTTCCTGCGAATCGGCATAGGCAGTTGAATGGACCAGTCCAAAGCCATTGAGCAGTTCCGGGTAAAGCTCCGCGAAGGCCAGGGTAATGTATCCGCCCATGGAATGTCCCAATAAGGTAAACTTCTCCCTGGGATGGTTCCCGGTGAGGTTTTGTTCAAATGCCACCAGGTTTTTAATACTTTCCGCAAGGCCCTCCATGCTCATATCCTCAATCATTTCCGAATCACCTGTTCCCGGCAGATCGGGAATGATCAAACGGTAATCCTTCAGCGCTTTTACCTGCCTGTTCCAGATAGAGCCATCCTCCCCGAAGCCATGCAGGAGCACCACCAGGGGACCCTCGCCCATGACCAGGTAAGAGATATTACGGTTATGAAGATTTATGGTCTTGCGCATATTTTCTTTTTGAGATTTTCCAGCTCCTGAATATTACCAGGAACACAATGGGTAAAAGGGCATTGTTCATTTGCTGGGGCAGAACAAACCAGGTGAGTGCTAGGACTATGCTCAGCCACATCACGATGGAAAAATATTTTTTGACCCCGGGTTTTTTACTGTGCACAAAAAAAGCAGCAACCAGGTGTGTGGGCAATGCCCAGAGCAGGTTGAAATTATCACGGCATACCACATGATCTGTTCCGAACCACATGAATAATAATAACAGGCCTGCGAGCCCGAGTTCCAGGAATAAAATAAAATCGAAGACCATCAAACTGCGAACTGCCCATGACTTATTTATAAAAGAAAGCGCCACTACCAGCAATAAAACGAGTGAGAAAATAAGTGTTGGGGTGAACCAGGCATTCTTTTCAATGGTTAATGTTGATTCAAGAATCGTAACCGGGGGGTTCACCAGCGGACGCCCGTTGATATGTGCACTGTCAAAACCTTTTAATAAATAATCTGGCAGGAACATGGCTTCCCTGTTGGTGACTTCCCTGTCGAGTCTCGAACCCAGGAGGATATCAATTCCCAGCTTGCTCCAGGGCTGTTGTCCTTTATCCAGGTAAGTATGCAGCAGGTTGCGGAAACTGGGGGTTTGTTCTGGGAGAATATTTTTGAATACCACGGGAGTATCTGACTGTGCAGCTACCATATCACCGGCGCGGGTCGTGCAGTTGTCAAATAAAAAATCGTAGCGGTAATAACGGTTTTGTTCCTCTGCATTTTTTTGCAGGGCGGTCAATAGTTTTTGCTGTTCATTGCAATCAAACAGTATCAGCTGTTCCTGCACGCTGCGACCCTCCATTTTGTACTGGTACATAAAATCCCTGAAGTCTTCAACTGATAAAAAATAAAGCAGTTTTCCCTGTATGAATTTGGTGTAGAAGTCAGGACCAAATTCAAAACTTCCGTAATTGTACACATGGTCGGTGCCAGTCTGCAGGTTTTGTACGCGTAATGCCGTATGTCCGAAAGTGGAATATAATTCTTCACCGGGAGAGCAGGTAAGAAGACTGATGCGCAGTCCGCAGCTGTCCTGGGAACGGGCATGATGCAGCAATAAAAAAAATGAAAGGAGGAGCAGCAGTTTTTTCAAACGCAAATTTTATCGTCCAAGTTAATTAAAAGAAGCCTGTCTGAACAGGCGTTGATGTTAAAGGATGAAATTTTATTACTTTACAAAACATGAATGAGGAGGAACAGGTCAGGAAATTGCAGGAAGAACTGGATGCGCTGAAAAAAGAATTCCAGCAACAGTATCAATCCATCCTGCGATTGCAGGAAACCATCAATAAGCTGGGAGGGAGGGAGGTGAAACTCACAACAGTAAGGGAAAGGCAGCCGTTTTCACTTGAAAACTTCATCGGGCTGAAGATCATCCATTTCATTGGGATCATTGTGCTGGTAACAGGATTGTCCATTGGTGTGAAGTATGCCATCGACAAAGAACTGATCTCTGAAGGACTCAGGATCGGCCTGGCTTATGTGGCTGGTTTATTACTTTATTTTTTATCATGGAGACTTAAAAATAACTACACGCTTTTCAGCGCCATTCTGTTGAGTGGCGCCATGGCCTCGCTCTATTTTACCACTTATGCCGCTTTTGTTTATTATGGAATGTTTTCATTTGCGCTCGCATTCCTGATCATGACCGCGCTGACGGTTTATACGGTGTTGGAAGCGATCCGGTATAACCGGCAGGAGATTGCTTTCCTTGGACTGATCGGCGCTTATGCCATTCCCTTCCTGATCAGCCAGAATTCAGAAAGAGCTGACCTGTTTTTTCTGTATATCACGCTGATCAATCTCGGGGTTATTTTTTTATCGCTCCGGAAAAAATGGAAAACCATCGCCTCGGTCGCGCAGGCAATTACCTGGGTTTTGTTCCTGGCCTGGGCTATTACGAGGTATGATGAATCGCAACAGGCAACAGGGATTGTTTTTATGCTGGTGTTTTTCCTGGTCTTTGTTTTTTCAATTATTGGCTCAAGGATCCTTTACAAACAAAAATTACTGGTGAATGACAGTTATGCCCTGGTGCTGAACAACGTGGCACTGTTCATTGCAGCACTTTCTATCATTGGTTTACTAAAACATTCCGACAACCTGGTTGCCGTGATCAGTTTTTGTATGTCGGTATTTACAGGCTTGCAGACTTTTGTGTTATACAAAGTATGGAAAGATGAAGTACTCACGGTAAGGGTTCTCTCCTTATTATCGCTGGCGCTTTTTGTATTTTTTATCGTGGTGAACTGGGACGGTTTTACGGTTACCTTCCTCTGGCTGCTGACAGCAGTGATCCTGTTTGCATGGGGATTCAGGGTGCGTTCCGTACAGGCACGCATGGCCGCCATGCTGCTGATGGGATTAACACTAGCGAAATTGCTGGTGGTGGACAGCATTCATTTCACTACAATACAGAAGGTGATTGCCTACCTGGTTTTAGGAGTGCTTTTGCTGGTCGTCTCATTTTTCTACCAGAAGTTCAAGGCGCAGATTTTTGGGAAGGATGATAATCCGGGAGGTCAACCTCAGGGGTAACCTCAGAGTCGTCACAGCTTTAACCGGGTTTCAGTAAGCCCCTTTGATTTGAAATAATCCGCCAGCCCCTCCTGGCCTCCCCTGTTGGCATGATGCAATAAAGTGAAACCATGTGCCCCTTTCGCATGAAGCAGGTTGGGATATTTTTCAAGAATTGATTTGACGATGACCGTTTCGCCCAGCATGGTCAGGACAAAAATGTTTGGCCTGGCACCCTGTGCAATGAGGTAGCTGGCGATTTCCTTATCACCTACATGACCAGCACCTTCAATGGCTTCTTCAAAATCACCATTCCCGTGGTCATAACGGCAATACAGCAGGTTGGGATATTCAGCCAGGAGTTCTTTCACTTTGGGCAGGTTGTTATGTCCCGCTCCCACGAATTCTTTTACGATGGCAGTGCTGTATGGTTCTTCCGCCTTGCCGGGTTGACTAAAAACATTCATGGGTGATAGGAACATAGTGGCACCTGTCACGGTAAAGTGGGTGATGAAGTTCTTCCGGTTCATAAAAAAAGTATTGAACAGGAATTTAATTCAACCAAAGGAATATGCGGGGATGATTGTGTTGGATGGTAGAAGGCAATTATTACAATCTTTATAATGGAATCTATTCAATTCCTTGAGATAGCCTCCGGGTGAGCGCTATCCTGAGCAGTACTCAAATGGCAAATGGCAATTTAGCCTTTTCGGGAATGCTTCATGAGGTCTTCAATAGTTTTCATTGGCAGAAACATCCTGCCACTATCCAGTCTTAGAAATCCATATTTCTTATAAAAATTCGCAGCTTGTTCATCGATGGGGTCTACAATGATTGCGTGGGATGCGATAGTGTCAGACAAATCAAAACTTCTTTTAAGAGCGTCAATAAGAAGTTGTTCTCCCAATCCCCGGCCTTTGCTTTTTTCATCAACTGCCAGACGGCCTAATAAGGTAACAGGCAAATTCCTATATCCTTTGGGCATTTTGCTTTTTACATCATCAGGAGCATCTTCCATAGGGATTGCATCATTAGATAATGTATAGTATCCTTTTACCTCGTCCTTTTCATTGGCTACTACAAAGCAAGCTGCAAGCTTTCTCCTGATATCCTGATTAACCTGAGTCTTAATATAGTTATCCAACAGAACATTTCCGCAATTGAAGCTCTTTCTGTTGTGCTTTGTTAAGAGCTTATCGGCTAAATAGCTCATTTTTCCTCTATAGCATTATTATACTTTGCGAAAGCTTTTTTTAATGCCTGGTTAGGCTTCGGTGGGTTCATGAGGGCCTCAAAAAAAACCTTTTTGTCCTTCTCAGAAGCTAATATTCTATTATGTTCCTCGGCAATCTTATTCGCCTGTTGGCTTGCAGCATGTACAATGAAATCACTTAGAGATTTAAATCCACCTAACGTTGCAATTTCTTCGAAGTATTCCTTCTTTTGCTTTGAAAGCCTTAGCTCCAGCCGAGCGCTTTGCATTGTTTTCATAACCACAATTTCTAAACCAAATGTACGGCAATTATCCGTACAAGTCGTATACAAATAAGAAATTTTCACAATTTTATGTACACATCCTTCTTAAAACTGCAATGGTAAATTCTGGTAACCTCTGAGTTGAGAAAAGAGTCAATACAGCTGTTTTAAAATCAATATTATTTGAGGGTGCTCACCTCCGGATTTATTTGCGGCTGTAATTCGGAGCCTCCCTCGTGATCTCCACATCATGCGCATGGCTTTCGCGCATGCCTGCATTGGTGATCCTGACAAAGGTCGCCTGTTGCAATTCAGCAATATTCTTCGCGCCGCAATATCCCATACCTGCTCTCAGCCCACCGGTGTACTGGTACACAATTTCTTTCAACATACCCTTGTAAGCCACACGGCCTTCAATGCCTTCCGGGACAAATTTCTTCACGTCAGCTTCCGGATCCTGGAAATAACGGTCGCTGCTGCCCACGCTCATGGCACCAAGTGAACCCATGCCGCGGTATTCCTTGAATTTTCTTCCTTCGTAAATGATGGTATCACCCGGACTTTCCTCCGTACCCGCGAAGATGCTGCCCATCATCACACAATCCGCCCCTGCTGCCAATGCTTTTACCATGTCACCGGTATAACGGATACCGCCATCAGCAATGATTGGCGTGCCTGATTTTTTCACGGCGGCATGTGCCTGCATGATGGCGGTGAGTTGTGGCACCCCTGCACCGGCAACGATACGCGTGGTGCAGATAGAACCCGGGCCTATTCCCACTTTCACTGCATCCGCGCCTGCATCCACAAGAGCCTGTGCTCCTTC
>CBDUBK010000045.1:0-8967 GCA_965365375.1 uncultured bacterium
AAGCCGCAACAACAGCCCTGTCACTGTGCCCGCCAATAAGCAGGGGCTTGCCTTTGAGCCCTGGATTCTTCAGGCATTCTACCGTTACAAAAAATGTATCAAGGTCCAGGTGCACTATGGTCCGGTCCTTTTGGAACATGCTAAAGCAAAACTAAATTTTTTAGCAATTTATCTGCCAATTAGTTTAGCACATTCAATAAAATGCTTATGGATATTCATTCTTCCGTTACAGTCACGGGATTATTCACATCCAGAACTTGAGGAAAAGCCCCTTATGTACTGCAATAAAAAAAAAGGAACTGTTTTTCAACAGCTCCCTTTTTCACTGATAAATCAGTTATCTGTTAACTGTAGTTGTTGTCCTGTGGTGATCATGATCATTTCTTCTCTTCAGTCCCAACAGTCCAAGAAGTCCGAGTAAACCAAGCAGGCCCCACCTGCCTTCATCTCCATCATCATCATCATCGTTATTATCAGCCGTCCTGGAGATTTCATTCCTGTTATCAGCATCCTGTGCTATTGCAGGGGCAGAGAAACTCATAAAAGCGCTGAATGCCAGTACGCCAAAAACTTTCGTGATCTTTTTCATTTTTTGTTCATTTTAGTGAGTAATAGGCAACAGTTGATACAATTGGCATACCACAGATGCAATGCAGAGTTTAAAATCCCTGCATGAGCATATGATCACGAAAAGCTAACCCCTGCCGTAAACAACGAAACATTATTATTGGAAAAGAGCCTTCGAAGAGAAATACTACTCACTTTCTTTCATACCTATTGCTTTAAAAAAACGCTCTTTGAAATTGATGCCGATCGGAATTTCGAATTTATCAACGGTTACACTATTAGAACCGATGGCAGAGATATGTTTCCGGGATACAATGAATGAGCGGTGTACCTGTAAAAAATCACCACCCGCATCCTTTAACATCATTTCAAATTTAGTAAGGGGAATCAGTGGCATGAGTTTCTGTTGGTTTTTCAAATTCACAACCGTATAATTTTTCATTGCTTCGCAATACAGGATATCCTCTAACTGGACTGGATAATTCTTTCCATCAGATTTAATGAAAAAAACAGGTGATTTTTCCAAATTATATAAAAGGCCTGGCTTGCTGTTCCTGATCGTATCAATTGCTTTGTAAACTGCTTTTGTAAAGCGTTCAAAAGAAAAAGGTTTCAGCAAATAATCAACAGCATTCAGATCATAGCTTTCCACCGCGTACTCGGAGTAGGCGGTTGTGAAAATCACAGGTTGCCGGGGTTGAATGATTTTCATTAACTGGAAGCCTGAAAGATTAGGCATGTTGATATCCAGGAAAATGATATCAACATCATTATGCGTTCTCAGGTAGTCGATGGTGCTGAGTGCATTGATCCTTTCCTCAGCCAATTGCAGCAAAGGCATTTGTTCAATATAGTTCACGACGATCCTACGTGCAATAGGTTCGTCATCAACCACCAAACATTTATATTTTTCAGAGTCCAATGTCATTTTTCAATATTCAGGCTTTTGTAAGTTGGAGTTCCAGTGCTACAGTAAAAAACTGTTCATCTTTTTTTATTTCAAGCCGGTGCTTCCGGTCAGGATAGAGTACCTCCAGCCTTCGTTTTACATTGGCCAGTCCTATCCCCGGGGAGGAATCATTTTTTCCGGCATTATAGTTATTCATTATTAAAAGACTGAACCACCCGTTTTCCAGGCTCGTGTTAATATAGATTCTTACCGGGCCCGATTGCACCAGCCTGGAATGTTTGAATGCGTTTTCCATAAAAACGATCAGTATCAATGGTGCTACCTGGTAAGGCGAATCTACCGGAATGTTATTTTTAAAATCCAGCTCCAGGTCGTTCTCCAGCCTTACACGTTCCAGCTCCACATAACTTTTCAATACATTGATCTCATCCGCAATTGATACAAGGGGTTTTTCCGTTTCATATAAAGAATGCCGCAAAAGATCTGAAAGCCGCAACATCAATCCCGGCAGTTTATCCGATTTGTCAACTGCCAGTCCGTAAAGATTGTTTAATGTATTGAAGAGAAAATGGGGAGCGATCTGCGACTTCAGGTTGTTGATCTCCGCTACCAGTTGCTGTTGTTTTTTTTCCGCCTCGAATTGCTGGGCAATATATCCATCCTTGAAATATTTACAAGAAGTGATAAATAAAAAGTACACGAACATGATAGGCAGGCTGCTAAACAGTACATCAGTAAAGGGAGTACTCCTGAATCCCGGTACGTTTCTCAAATAATACTCCTGGAAAATTGTTTTGGAATAAAGGTATATAGTCCAGCAGACCGCACCTGTAAAAAAATATAGCAGGAATCTTTTTGTGGCGAAAAAAACACGGTATAACCATAACGTGAAATATACAATGGCTACAAAAATGATTTCCGAGAGTAACATGTATTCAAGGAAAACAGGCTTATAAAAATTAACTGTAAGGTAGTAGGGCCAGAGACGAAATAGTATATAACCGGTCCAGAATAATACATGCCAGGGCCAACGCCTGTAAAGTAAAATTCTTTTTTGATTCCAGGTATCCATCAGAGCCGGTTGTTCATTTTTTCAAATATAGACGTTGAATGATTTACTAAGTCCTGTATATGTCCCTGAAAACTGCAATTCGTCCATTTGGTCCTGGGGAATTCATCCCCGATTGCATGTTTGTGTCAGGCAATTTTTCAATTAGTCCTTTCGCAAAAATGCAGGTGATAGGTTTGGATAATTTCAGGAAACAAAATAACAGCTCATGAAAAAATTTTTATTATCCGCAGTAAGCTCAGCTTTCCTCCTTACTGTGAATGCACAATGGAGGGTACAGGATCCAGGGTTCAGAAATGACTCGGTTGGTTTTTATGAAATCTCGTTGCCAGACAAAAACACAGCATGGGCTGTATGTTATGATGGATGGTTCGGCCTACTGAGTGGCAAGCCGATACTTGATTTCACAAGGACCACAGATGGTGGCAATACATGGATACCCGGAAAGGTAGGTAGTGACAGAACGTTAAGATTTTCCAATATCAGCGCCATTGACGGCCAGGAAGCCTGGGTAGCCATGCACAAGATCGGAACATTCAATCCTTTAACCGGTGCCGGTTTTGATATAGGTGGCGGCGGTATTTTTCACACAACGGATGGCGGGCTTACCTGGGAACATACCAGTCCGGGTGAACTTTTCGACAATAATTCTGTACCCCGGTTTGTTCATTTCAAAGACAGGAATCATGGCATCGCGATGGGAGATCCCAATGGCGGATATTTTGAAATCTATACCACCAACAACAAAGGTAAAAAATGGAAAAGGGTATCCGAAGATAAAATACCTGCACCACTTGCAAACGAAGTTGGTTGGATCAGTGGCCACTATGTTATAGGCAATACGATCTGGTTCGGCACTTCAGCAGGAAGAATGTACAAGTCTGTTGATTTTGGAAAGAACTGGACCGTTCACCAGGTAGATCCTTTACCGGGAACTTATGTAAACGAAATTGCTTTCCTCGATGACGGACTGCGTGGTGTTGCGCATTTGAGAGGAAGGGGCCGCACCTTTGTCTTTTCAACTACTGACGGAGGACTCACCTGGACAAATTATTACCAGCCCCCCAATTGGAAAAACAGCAGGCTTACCGCAGTGCCGGGCACCAATGCATTTATCTCTACCGCTGTTCACGGCAACCCCATCTTCCAGGGCTCTGCAGTTTCCTATGATGTAGGTCAGACCTGGACTGAAATTGACAATGCTGCAGACAAAGCGGTATGTAGGTTCTATGATGCCAATACAGGTTATGCAGGAGGATTTTACGTGACAGGTCATCCGGTTGTTGGCGTAGGTGGAATATTTAAATCAGAAATCGTTTTTCAACAGGCTGATGAAAAAAACAGGAACAATATGGTGCTGGAGGTACAGAATGAAAAAGTAAAACTATACCCTTCACCGGCAAGAAATGAGATCAACATCCTGCTGCAGGATGAATTTGTGAACAGTGAGATCTACCTGGTTGCCCCGGATGGCAGAATTGTGCAATCGGTAAAGTCTGCCGGGAAAAATACAGTTCAGCTGAATGTGAGTAACTATCCCGCAGGGCTATACATGGTCCGGATTACAGGTAAAACAAAAACCATCAATAAACCCATCTCCATTGTCAGGTAAATTTTGGGTGTTTGATTTAAAAGAGCAACGCTTAGGCTTGCTCTTTTTACATTTTCAATCTTCCCAATTTGGACCTGTTCTCTTTCTTCAAAATTGAAATCAGCTATATGAAACAAATCATTGTTTTTTTTCCCGCCTTTTTTCTTGCCTTGATATCATTCGCGCAGGTGCCTTATAATGCAGCGGTTCCCAATGGCTATACCAAAAAAGCAGTCATTTCGGAAGAGGTAGGCCTTTCCCAGGTCTCCATAACCTATCACCGTCCGGCAGTCAACGGACGACTGGGTAAAATATGGGGACAGGTCGTTCACAAAGGCTTTGCCGACCAGGGATTTGGGAGCCGCAGGCCTGCGCCCTGGCGTGCAGGTGCAAATGAAAATACCATAATAGAATTCCAGGATGATGTGAAAGTGGAAGGACAGGTTCTCAGCAAGGGAAGGTATGGCCTGTTCATCGCTTATGATTCGCTGGAGAGTATCATCATATTCTCAAAAAAATCTGATGCCTGGGGTTCATTCTTCTACAATGAAAAAGAGGATGCGCTGCGTGTTAAAGTAAAACCTGTGTTGATAGACAAGCCGGTGGAACACCTGAAATATGAATTTACCAGTCACACGCAAAATTCTGCCATAGTAGCCCTGTCCTGGGAAAAACTTTCCATCCCTTTCAAAATTGAAGTGGATTACCTGAAGCAACAGTTCAATGCGCTCTTAGCTGAATCACAAAACCCGCGCGGCTTTACCTCCCAGGGACTGAACATTGCGGCCAACTGGTGCCTGCAAAACAATTATGAACTTGATAAAGGCCTCGAATGGGCGACCCTGGCATCCGGTAACAGCTTCCCGGGCGATCCTACTTCATTTGCTGCAGCTTCAACCAAAATTCTCCTGCTCAATAAGCTGGGAAAGCCTGATGAATCTTCAGCACTCATCAAAACTACTTTGCCCCTGGGAAATGCTGGGCAGCTGCAGCAATTCGGAAGACAACTTTTACAGGCAAAAAAGAACAAAGAAGCACTTGAAGTATTTGAATACAATTACCAGAAAAACCCAGGCAATTTTATTGCGCTTACCGGAATGGTAAGGGGACTATCCGCAAATGGCGAGTTTGCAAAAGCCCTGGAATTTGCCAATAAGGCATTGCCTCTCGCTCCGAATGAAGCCAACAAGCAGGGGATACAGGCCATGATCGAAAAACTGAAAAACGGAAAGGATATCAATTAATCCCCTGCCCGGGTTTATTTAAGCAATGATTTCAACTCTATTACTTCAAATTCAGGAGATGCCTGGAAACAATGTTTGAGAATCGGCATATGCCCATTGCCAAAAAGCACCATGATCCTGTCCTCCGAAGAAGGCCTGGTCTTTAAAATATTATTGAAGATGCGAAGGTTGCGGCTATACCACCACATGGAAAGGATATCCGCACCTTCGTTACGGGTGGTATTGAAACCTCCGGAAAGGTAATGCCCATGCATCCTGTTCAAAACTGAAGGTTCTGCCATGTGAAGAAAACTTTCCAGCATTGTAAATTCCAGGTCCAGCGAATCACCTGCCGTATACATAGCCTTATATTTTTCATTCCAGTATTTGTCTCTTAATGAGTCAACCGGTTTGCCCTTCCAAAGGCTGTCAATTACAGGAAGAGTTTTATAATACTGGTTGGAAAAACTCGATGCATCTACTGTATGAATCTTTGCAAGTCTCATTGCTTTGGCAACACGGTAACCCAGTTGGTAGATCTCGTTTCTTCCTAACCTGTAATTTCCTGCCAGGTAGGCCTGGTACAGTGAATCATGAAAAGATGCATTCCCGCTCTCCACATAGATCCTGGTGGGTTTGAACCGCTGTATGACCTCAGCCAGTTCTTCCATTTCTTTTTGCCTGGCAGGAGATAAAACATCAATAAACTTTGAAGAATCTGTTTTATGGCCATCGAGGTTGGGATATCCAAAATGAAAGGTTCCCAGCAATAACACTTTAGTAGGCTGGCGTTCACCATTCAGTAATATCCTGTCGGGTTGTGCTGAACGAATCTTATCCCAGTTAACTTTTTGTGCATGTAAGGACAGGAGGAATAAGCATCCTGTAAGAGTAAACAGTATTTTTTTCATAATCCAGGTTTTCCCAAATTTGAAAAACCTGTCTTTTGTAAAAAAAGGCGATCTGCATACAAACCCATTTTCTATGCAAACAATGTTTTTTGTGTTTGCAGATAAAATAAAGCTGTTGGCAGATAAAAGCCCGGGCATGTGCCTACCTGTCAATATATTTATTCCATGAGCAGGACACATCTATGGCTGATCATCGGCGGCATCATGTTTATGATGGTTTGGGGACTCGATATCATTGCTCTCGTAAAATACAACCGGGCCATTTCAACTGATTTTATTTTCAATCCCTTCCATATATCCCAGCTCATTTACGGTACTATTACCTTGCTTTTTACCAAATGGCTTCTTACAAAACTGGTCCAACCCGGAAAATATACCTGGCTCCTGCC
This sequence comes from uncultured bacterium, assembly GCA_965365375.1. GTDB lineage: Bacteria > Bacteroidota > Bacteroidia > Chitinophagales > Chitinophagaceae > Flavisolibacter. The sequence goes on from CBDUBK010000045.1 coordinate 6,661, forward strand.
TGGATTGGTTGTTTTGGTATTCAGTTTTGTGATCCTCCGTTACCTCATTGAACAAATACTTTATCCCCACCTCATAGGATACAGTAATTATCCGGGCCGCACTTCGATGACCTATTATTTTCTTGACAATGTCTATTATGCCATCATTTACATAGGGCTCGGGGCTGCCATTTATTTTGCAGACGAACTGGCAAGGAGCCGCAAGCGCCAGGCAGCCCTCCAGGATAAAAGCCGGGAGGCGGAACTGGCTTTCCTGCGCTCCCAGATCAACCCGCATTTTTTATTTAACTCGCTCAATAATATTTATTCCCTGAGTTATAAAGGTTCCGAAAAAACATCCGGGGCTATTTTAAAACTGAGTGAACTGATGCGCTATATGCTGTATGAAAAAAAGGAAACCGTAAACCTGGAAACAGAATGGGAATATGTGCGGCATTTTATTGCTTTACAGCAATTGCGTTATGATCATCCTTTACAAACCATACTATTGATGGAAGGTGATACAGCTAGCTGGGAAATCCCCCCATATCTATTGATCACTCTTGCCGAAAACGCCTTTAAGCACGGAGATTTTTCAGGTGAAAGAGCTTTTGTATTAAATGTGAATGCAGGCCAGGATGTATTAAATTGTTACTCGCAAAACTTTATTGCCCACCAGCAAAAAGACCCTACCGGTGGAATTGGCCTTGACAATATCTGCCGCAGGCTGGAACTGATGTATGAAGGCAGGCACCAGTTAAGTATACAAAAGGATGAAGGAATATTCCGTGTTTCATTTCAAATAACCCGATGATTCATGCCTCTACGTGTAGCGATAGTTGATGATGAACCACTGGCCATTGAACTGCTGGCAGACTACGTTCAGAAAACGGAAGGGCTTGTTCTGTCTGAAGCAACCACCGATGTTTTTAAAGTATTGAAGATGGTACAGGAAGGCAGCATTGACCTTTTACTCCTGGATGTACAGATGCCGCAGCTGACAGGCATCCAGTTTTTAAAGATCACCGGGGAAAAATGCGGGATCATTCTTACAACCGCCTACACAGAATATGCGATGGATGGGTATGAATATAATATCATTGACTATTTACTAAAGCCCATCTCATACGACCGCTTTTATAAAGCAATTGAAAAAGCGAAAATGAGAAAGCCTATGGCACCAGGAGACAAGCCGGGCGCCATACCGGATCATTTGTTCATTAAAAGTGAATACAGGCTCATAAGGGTGAAATTGAATGATATTATCTATATAGAATCCCTGAGGGATTATATAGCTATACATACCGAAGCACAGGGAAAGATCATGAGCCTCGAAAGCATGAACAATATGGAGATGCTGCTACCACCATCAAAATTTACCCGCATCCATAAATCCTATATCATAGCTATTGATAAGATCGGGTACATTGAAAAGAACAGTGTAGGTATTGCAGGACAAATTTTACCTGTGGGAAATACCTACAAAGATCATTTTTCGAAACTGATCGAAAAGAAATGAAGGAGCTGCCGGATTCAATCCAGTCAACCAAACCACCTTCATCCACGATCCCTGATCAGGTGTTAAGATCGCAGCTCGCTGGCGATCACGGTCCAGTCATGATGGCCGAAACCTTTTCCGATCCACTGGTCCATGATACCTGCCATCACCGGAAGAAGTTCGGGCGACAGTCCTGCTTTTTCAGTTGCCTGCAAAAAGAGGCCGGTATCCTTACGGGCCATTGCAAGTTCCCATGATGGTTTGGAAAGATCAGCTGAGGTCATCCGGGTCAGCCTGGCTTCAATCTGTGCTGCCGGGTTCCAGGTTGAAAAAAGATGTTGCAGATCATTTGCATCGAGTCCAAGTGATTTTGCAACAATGAGTGTTTCTCTTAAACTAAATGTAAAGCATACCAGGAAGGCATTACCTGCCAGTTTGATAGCCGCTGCCTTACCTGTTTCTTCTCCAAGTTTCAGCAGTTTGCCTGTCATTACTGAAAGTTCCGGTTCGAGTATTTCGGCTACATCCTGGTCACCTGAAATGAGCATCATTCCTGATGCTTCCAGCGCATTTGATGGTCCCATGAATACGGGGACATGCTGGTAGGTAAAACCCTGCTCTTTCCAATAGCGGGTGCGTTCAATTGCACCTTCTTTGGTTGTAGTTGTATGATCAATGATAATAGCGTCTTTTTCCAATCCTGGCTTTGCCGCCTCGAGTACTTCGTTCACGGAGGCATCATCTTTCAGGGCAAGGTGAATACGGTTCACACCTTTTACCGCTTGATCGGGAGTAGCATAAACTTCTATTCCCGGTGATTTTAATTTCTC
>CBDUBK010000046.1:0-8916 GCA_965365375.1 uncultured bacterium
TTGCCTTTTGCCTGTTGCCTTTTGCGTTTGGACTTTTGCCTTTTGACTTTTGACTTTTGACTTTTGACTTTTGCCCTATCACACAGGCAAATACACCTTGAAACTCGCCCCTTCATTTTCCCTTCCTTCAGCACTGATATTTCCATTATGCCTCAATACGATCTTCTTGCAGAGCGCAAGACCCAGGCCCGTTCCTTCATACTTATCCCTTGCATTGAGCCTGCTGAAAAGCTGGAACATTTTCTGGCCATTCTCAGGGTCGAAACCAATACCGCTGTCTCTCACTGTGATGATATAATAAGATCGGTTGGGATGCAGCTCGGTAACATCATTTGCCTGGAAACCTTTGATTTCCTCCACATGAATGGAAATATGATTGGGCTCATGCTCTTTTGAGAATTTTAGTGCATTTCCCACAAGGTTGTAAAATAACTGGTAGATCAATACCCTGATGCCTTTAACAAGAGGAAGTTTATCATAACTGATCCTGGCATTTTTTTGCTGGATGATCAGTTCAAGGTCCTGCCTGATCTCGGCCATCACCTGGTTGAGATCTATCGCTTCAAACTGGTCTTCGACGTTGGTGGTGACAGAATAATTTAATACACCATCTATCATGGCCGACATTCTTGCTGCTGCATCCTGGATTTTTAAAAGGTAATCCTGGGCATCAGGTGGTAGTTGCAGTGCATAATCATCATACAACCTGCTGCTGAACATCCTGATCTTTCGCATAGGTTCTTTGAGATCATGGCTCGCCACATGCGCAAATTGTTTCAGGTCATCATTTGACCTTTCCAGCTCTTTGGTCCTTTGCTGCACCAAAGATTCAAGCAGTTCACTTCTTTCCTTCCGGTCATGAATATCAGTACAGGTACCAAACCATTTGATGATCACTCCTTCTGAATTTCTTACAGGTACGGCGCGGCCCAGGAACCACCTGTATTGCTCATTCTTTCCCAGGAGCCTGTATTCAATCTCGTAAGGCCTGCCGGTGCGCACAGCCTTATTCCATTCACCAAGACAAAATTCCTGGTCATCTTTATAAACAAAAGGCATGAAAGCTGCTGTGCCTATCGTGGATTCAGCGCCTGAGAATTCATACCACTGCTTATTGAAATAATCCACTTCTCCATCAGGGTTGGCTGTCCAGATGATCTGGGGAACAAAATCAGCCAGCTTGCGGAACTGCTCCCGGCTTTCTTCGGTTTCCCTGATGGAATGTTCCAGGTTTTCCTTCATCCTCAAAAGAGCATTACCCAGCAGGTCATTCTCACTCCTGGGTTGGAGGTCCACTTCAAAATTTCCATTCCCGATTGAATTGGCAGCGGATGCCAGCTGTTCATTGCTTTTATTGATCTCGCCTATCGACCGCGACAAACTGCCGATAACATCATTGGGCAACCTGGATAAGGAGCTGGCAGGTTCTCCTCTTGCAATCTTTAAAGCGGTACCTTTCAGTTGGTTCAACAGGCTGTTGATGCTATGGATGGTGTAAGACACCATGATGAGTACCAGCACAAGGGCAAGAGTTAGAAAGACAACTGTCAGCCATTTATTGGTTACCTCCTTCCTGTAGCTGTTATGCATCCTTTCCATCACACTTTGCAAAAGATCACTTTGCAGCACCCGCAATTCGTTGACACCTTTGGTAGTCAGGGCACCCCATCTTGTATAATCGTAAGTACTGTCCACGTTATAGGTTGAGAATACTTTTTCCAGGTACTGCACATTTTCATCCAGTGCAGAACGATAGCGGATCTGGTTATACCTGGTTTTAATCTGGGGAGAAGCCTTCTGCAAAAATTCTTTTTCGTATGACTGGTACACCTCGAAGGATGGCATGGTTCCCATCAGTGTTTCCACGATATAGGTACGGTTATACAGTATGTTGAAAATATTCGCATTGATAAGACCCAGGTAGGTGATCATTTCAGAGATCAGCTTCTGTGATATCATATCATTGTACACATGGTTGAGGTAGGCGTTATTGCCCGAGCTTACTGCATTCAGGGTATTCAGCCTGAAAATGGTAGCTGAGAAATAATGCATCACACCATTGGAAGCTATCACACCACTGTCTATATTATTCCTCGTCTCGTCGAGGTTACCAAGAAAAGAATAATTCTCAAACCCTTTCATGGTACTGTCCCTGTTAGCAGACAACTCCTTGATTAGTGAATCAGTTTGTTTTCTCTGAACGAGCATTTCAGGCCCCCAACTGCGATTGAGCACATATTCGTAACTGAACCTTCTTTCTGCCTGTAGGTTGTCAATCAGCCTGGTGATGGTGGCAGATTCTTCAAATTTCTGGATATACCTTTCCAGTATGGCCAGTTTCTGGTTTTTTTGGATATATAACTGGAAAGTGAGGAAGACCAGGAACAGCAATGGCACAAATCCAATAAGCATCAGTTTAGCCGGTAAAGGCAGTTTCCTGAAAAATCGGTTCATGAACTGTTATGGTTTAGAAAAGGGTGAAACGGCTTCCAAATTATAACTAATTCCATAAAGCAAAAAGAATAGAAAAAAGATCGGGAATTCTCAACGGTAAGAATTCCATTTCAACTCCGCAAAATTTCCTGTGAAATAAATCACCAACGAAAATTTTATATATCATAAAAATTTGTGAACGGTGTAACACGAGACACACATCAGTCGTCTCAACTTTTATACAATCAAAACCAAAAACATAATTATGAAACGTCTAGTGCTCTTATTCAGTCTTGTCACCTGTCTTCTTTCACTCAGCAGTTTTGCCAGTGACGATAATAGTTATCCTTCCTTCCTTAAAACATTTTTCTCATCATATCCTTCGGCCAAAAAAGTAAGCTGGACCGAAGTGGATGGACTTACCAGGGTCAGTTTCCAGCAGGATGGTAAAGACCAGTTCGCGTATTTTAATGATGCCGGCTTCCTTGTGATCACCACTATGCCCCTGGCAATTTCTGAATTACCCGCATCCCTGCAAAAATCCCTGAAATCGTATGATGATTACCGTGTGGTAGAATCCTATGAGTTCAAAAAAGGAAAACACCGTTCCTGGTTCGTGGTATTGCAGAAAGACCAGAAGCAGGTAGTGTTGAAATCATCCGGTAGAAAATGGAGCCGGTTCCAGACAAAGCTCTAACAACTCCACATAAACAGATAAAGCCCGGCAGGTTCCGGGCTTTATCATAAATACCATGGATCAGGAACGGCCCGAACTTCCTGATCTTCCGGAAGATTTCCGGGGAGAGGTATTTGACCTGCTTCCGCCTGTTGATTTTGAATTTGCAGTAGTGCTGCCACGTCCGGATGAATTGCTTCGTTTATTGCTAACCGGTTCCAGTTCTTCAGTCCTGGATCTTTCTGATACGGTTCTGCGGTTGCTGCTACCCGGTGCTTCATCAGCTGTTTCAGCTTCCTGGTTGATGCTGCTTTCTGCAAGTACAGTCAGCAGGTTATCTGCTTCATATTCTTCATCCAGTGTAGCCTGTAATAATTCCTGGACCTTGGTAAGTCCGAGTTCACGGGCAAAACTTCTTGCAGTACCATAGCTGGTGATCTCATAGTGCTCAACCTTCTGGGCACTGGCGATGATGGCCGCATCCATTACTTCAGGATTCATATCTTCCGCCATAATTGCATTTGCTTCTTCTATGATGCCTTTCATGGCTTTGCATTCATGTTTACCACCAAAAAGGCCTGCGAATAAACCTTTCTTTCTTTCAGATTTTTCACCCATCAGCTTTTGCACCTGGTCCAGTCTTTTTTTCTGTCCCTGCGTTACTTCCAGGTGTTCAGCGAGTGAATTTTTAAGTGTAGCGTTGTTGGCCTTTTCTATCATTGAGGGTAAAGCTTTGATGATCTGTTCTTCAGCTGAATACAGATCTTCGATTTCATGCCTTAACAGGTCTTTCAGATCATTCATCTTTTCCATAAAATGTTTTTGATATGATTGAAAAAATTATGCCGTTGCCAGCTGCTGCTGAGCTAATGATGGTCCTGGCCCTTTCCAAGTGGATTGATGAATTCGTCCGGGCAGGCTGTTCATTTAAGAGGCCGATGAACAAAATCGGTACATTAGAGTATAAAACTCATGTATGGACCAGCAGATCATCCAGCTTTATGATGAGTACACTCATAAACCACTAGGCAGGCAGGAATTTATCCGCCGCCTGGTCTTGTTAACAGGCAGCCTTGCCGCCGCTATGACCCTGCTTCCCTCGCTGGAAGGGAATTATGCGGCCGCAGCCATCACCACTGGTGATGACCTGGTAACTGAATACATTAGTTATAAGGGAATGAATGATGTTGAAATGAAGGCCTATATCGCAAGGCCTGAAAAGAATAAAAAATATGCAGCCGTAATGGTGATCCACGAAAACCGCGGTCTGAATGCCCATATTGAAGATGTGACCCGCCGTGCTGCAAAAGCAGGTTACCTTGCAATTGCTCCCAATGCACTAGCTCCACTGGGAGGTACCCCGGCCAATGAGGACGAAGCCCGGGAATTATTTACAAAACTGAACACGGCAGAAACACGCGGGCATTTCATCAAAGGATTTGATTACCTGGCAAGCAGGAAAGATTATACGGGTCATGCAGGTTGTGTAGGTTTCTGCTGGGGCGGAGCCATGGCCAACCAGCTGGCAGTGCATGTTCCAGGCCTGAAAGCCGCAGTAGCTTTTTATGGAAGGCAGCCGGAAGCTTCAGATGTTCCAAAAATAAAAGCCGCTGTCCAGTTGCATTATGGTGGACTGGATACGCGCATCAATGAAGGGATGGCGGCGTATGAGGAAGCATTGAAAAAAAACAATATCAGGTACGAGCAATATGTGTATGAAGGTGTGAACCACGCCTTTCATAATGACACATCCACCTCACGGTATAATGAGGCTGCAGCTAAACTTGCCTGGCAGCGTACAACAGATTTTTTTGCAAAGCATTTAAAATAATCTCATGAACCAATGGGCTTTTCTGAATAATGATTTTGTGAGGGACCAGCATGCCGTGCTGCATTACCGTGACCTGGCTTTCCAGAGGGGTTACGGCGTATTTGATTTCTTGAAAGTGAGAAATGGGCAGCCCGTTTTTTTTGAGGACCACATCGACAGGTTTTTTTATTCTTCCGGACAGCTGCATTTAAACATTTCGCATACCAGGGAAGAGCTGGATCTTATCGTAAGAGAATTGATAGGGAGGAATGAAGTGAATGATTGCGGTATCAGGTTTTCGCTGACTGGTGGTTATTCTGAAGACGGCTACCTGCCGGCGAAACCTAACCTCGTTATTTCTGTTCACCAGTTCAATTTACCGGCAACAGGGGCCTTTCAAAAAGGTATTCGCCTGATGAGTCATGCATACCAGCGTCAATTACCGCATATTAAAACTATTGACTATCTCATGGCAGTGATGCTGCAACCACGGTTGAAGGAAATGCAGGCGGACGATATTTTATATCACCATAAGGGAAGTATTACGGAATGTCCGCGGGCCAATTTTTTTATTGTTACCGCTGATAATGTTCTCGTAACACCCTCCCATAATATCTTGAAAGGAATTACCAGGAAAAAAATATTGAAGGCTGCTTCTTCTTTTATGGAAGTAGAGGAAAGGCTATTGCAGATGGATGAATTGAAGTCAGCGAGGGAGGCATTTATTACCAGTACGACAAAGATGGTTTTACCTGTTGACCGAGTTGATGATATTTCATTTGGGGCGGAGCGTGTTGTAGCATCAAAGCTCAATGACCATCTGATGAAATTGCAGGGAGAACTGGCTGTTGGATGATGGCCATTGGCCCTTAGCTTACAGCTTTAATTTCCTTAATAGAAAGGCATAGCCGGGAAGCCGGGAAGGCCGCAAATAGTTTCATGAAAGTATACAGTGAATTTAATTCTATACTAATACAATACCGACTTACAAATACACTCCATCCTCTAATGACTCGGGCTTTGAACTTTCAACTTTGAACTTTGAACTGCGGACTAATACACCCATCCTCGAATGACTCCGGCTTTGAACTTTCAACTTTGAACTTTGAACTGCTCTCTAGCCGTTTATCCCCACTACGGCCCGGTTTTTTGAGTCTTGGTTCCGGGTATAAAAATGCGTAGTAACCGCAATTTTTGAATATCCCGCTCAACTTAACTTGGTGTTATGATCATCGAATCTGTACTTGACACAGGACTATGGGAAGTATGGGTTGAATATGATGAATTCGACCCCGCTTATTTCGGAACCCTTTATGTTATCGGAGAAATTTCTACTGAACTGCATTCTTCTGCCCGTTTTAATAAGTTACCCGGAGACGGCCATACCCTGATTCTTGAAGTGCCTTTGCCAGCGCCGGGTAAAGGCACCCGCCTGAAGGAAATTCTTTATTCAGAACCAATTGAAAGCATTGATAAATACAGTTCTGTTTGCATTTATGCCGGCTCTGAACTCATAGCTGATTTTAGTGATATCGAAATCATGATCTGACCCTCACGATTCCAGTCTGTACCCCTTTCTATCCAATCAAATAGACAGGTATGACTAATGGGGCCAGGACCATAACCGATCCTTTCAATAACAAGATCCACTTGGTGGAAGGAATATGCCAGGAAAGCCCCGATACCCACCCGGATGTGTACGATGACGCCGCCATGGTGATCCACAAACCCGCGATGATGGTAGAGCTAAAAAATGAAGCGTTGAATGAATTGTATTATTTCCGTTCGATAGGCTGGCACAAAACCCTGCTCATTGGCGTTCACCTGCTGAATGAAAAATGGGTGACCTTCAGGTGCGAGAAAAATCCCTCAAATGAACGGCTTTCCGACCTCCTCAAAAGAGGCAGGCAACTCGTATGATCAGTTTACCTGGTAGATCTTATTCTTGATCGCATAGACTACTATGCCTGCAGCGTTTCTTGCCCCGATCTTTTCCTGGATCCTGTCACGGTAACCTTCAATGGTACGGATACTCAGGTGCAGTTGCGATGCAATTTCCTTGTTTGACATCTGCTGGCAGATGCACCGGATCACTTCAACATCCTTTTCAGTGAACTCCGGCTTTTTATTGCGGAGCACATGTCCATGTCGGCTTTTGCCGATCATTTCAGCGAGTTTAAGAGAAGTGTCATTGCAATAATAGGATTGGCCCATATTAACGGTCTTGATGGCCTCAATGATTTCTTCTTTGTGCGCATTCTTCAAAAGATATCCCTTGGCGCCTGCCTCAAGCATATCCACGATCAGGTTTTCTTCGTCTGACATGGATAAGGCAATGATCCCGATCTCGGGCATTTCCTTAGTTAGCCTTTTGGTTGCTTCCAGCCCGTCGAGTTTGGGCATCTTGATGTCTGTTACCACTACATCGGGCTTCAGTTGATTGGCCAGTTCAATTAATTCTTCCCCATTGGAAGCTTCACCGGCAAGAATTACAGAAGGTTGCTTTTTGATCATTACGCGAAAACCATCGCGGAAGATCTCGTGGTCATCGGCCAGGATGATTTTGATTGGGTTCATGTGTTTGTGTATTTATCATCGGTATTTCAAAAATATAAGTCGTTCCTTTTCCTTTCCTTGATTCTACAAACATTTTTCCGCCCAGCATTTCGGTACGGCTAAGCAGGTTGTGCAAACCCAGGCCGGTGGCATCCTTTACCCGCTCTTCGTAATTGAACCCCGAACCGTTATCCTGGGCGGCCAGCACAATCTGGTTTTTTTCACTCCTTAGCTGGATCAGCATTTCCGTTGCACGGGCATGTTTCATGGTATTATGGATCACTTCCTGGATGATGCGGTAGAGGTTGATGGACTGTTGCTGGCTTAGCGGCAAGTCATCATACTTGAATTTGATATCCAGCCGCGAAGATTTTTTACAGTTATCAATAAATTCCACGAGGGCGAAAGGGAGGCCTTTTCGGATGAGCGAATTAGGCATGAGGTCAAAAGAGATCTCTCTCATACGCCGGATCAGGTTGTCGATCTGTTGCGAGGTGTTCCTGATCTCCTCTTCGTCCTCGTCGTTGTTCACCTCGAAACTGCCGATCTTGAGTTTGATGGACGAAAGCACAGGACCTACTTCATCATGCAGGTCCGCGGCCATTCGCACCCTTTCTTTTTCGAGGGTAGTGATCTCGGTCTGGATGCTCTGCCGGTAAAGCCGGAGACTTCTGCGGTGCTGGCGTACAATGGAAATGATAAAATAAGTAATGATGATTCCAAGCACCACGCATACAATCAGAACTGCAGTGTAAAGGCGTGCTTCTTTTTCATCCATAAAATAGCCAATGCATAGATTAAATTACTCAGAAGATTTACAAAAGACAAAATATGATAAACACGTACAGCAAAATTGCTGCTGGCGAGCAGTCCGTACATCCAGAATACTTCCACCACTATCCTGTAGGTAAAAAATACTATGAACCCAATGCAAATCAGGAAGAGTGGGTTGGTCAGCAGTTCTTTTTCTTTAAACAACAATAAATTAATGGCATTGATACTCATAAGTACCACTGGAAAGGAATAGATCAGGATAAACCATGAAGTGTAATCCTTGTCAATTGAGTTGATAAAGAAGTTCTCAATCACCCAGGCTATTATAAAAATCGTACCTAATAAATATGGCAGGTTCTTATACTTTTTAAAATTGCCGATATTCCTGAAGAACCAAAGTAACAATAAGGATTCCAACAGGCAGTAAATATTACTGTTCAGCACATTGAACTTACCGTTCTGAATCAGGAAATAACTTAAAACCTCATTGAATGAGGCCAGCCATATCACATATATAAATGGATAATAGCTCTTCTTGATATTTGAAAACTTAATTAGCGCAATAGCAGCAGCTATCAGAACACTAAAACTTAAAATAAATAGGAGATCGTAATTCATTTATCAGGATCATGTATTAAGCGGTGAAGGTGGCGGACAATAAATCGGA
>CBDUBK010000047.1:0-8834 GCA_965365375.1 uncultured bacterium
GTGGAAGCAGAATAAAGCCAGGGAAAAAGAAGCCCTGATACGGGCCAGGGCCATTGCCAGGCAATTGAACCTGAATATGAAGGTCAGTGAAGTGGAGATCCAGGCCGATGGTAAAAAAGCAACTTTCTTTTACATAGCAGATGACCGGGTTGATTTTCGTGAGCTGATCAAGATCTATGCTTCCGAATTCAGGGTGAAGGTGGAAATGCGACAGATCGGTTCCAGGCAGGAAGCAGGAAAAGTGGGTGGCATTGGAAGCTGTGGACGGGAACTTTGCTGTGCCACATGGCTCACTGATTTTAAATCCGTAAATACGACCGCTGCCCGCTACCAGAATCTGTCCATTAACCAGACAAAACTCAGCGGCCAGTGCGGAAGATTGAAATGCTGCCTCAACTATGAGTTGGATACTTACCTGGATGCACTCCAGGGATTCCCGGAAAATGCTGATATGCTGCAGGTTTCCAGGGGAAATGCTACTCTTATTAAAAAAGATATTTTCAAAAACCTGATGTGGTATGTGCTGCCCGACAGCAATAAACAATACCCGCTCACGCTTGAAAGAGTGCGCAAGATCAAATCACTCAACCAGCAGAATATCATCCCTGATGAACTTGAAGCTGTTGATGTGACATCTACCAAACAAAAAGAAGTAGAACCTGAATTTGTAGATGTGGTAGGACATATCAGCCTGAAAAGCCTTGAAAAAGCTGATAAAAAAAGACAGCAGCAAAGAAGAGATCAGCGTGGACCCGGCGGACAGGGAGGACCTAAAAAACAAGGTGGTCCCCAAAACAGGCAGACCCCTGGTCCTGTGCAGAAGCCTCAACAACCGCAGCAGGGTATTCAGAAACAACAGCCAGGTGCTGCTCCCAAATCACAGCAACAAAAACCAAGACCTCCGCAGCAGGGTGGCAACCAGCAAAGGCCACCGCAAAGAGGTAACCAACAAAGACCTCCGCAAGGTGGAAACCAGCAAAGGCCGCCTCAGAGGCGCCCGCCAAACCAGCCAGGAACACCACCGAAATCGGATGGGTAGTCCATGGACCATAGACCATGGACGCTTACTTAGTTCCGATAACCTCTGACCGGTTATTATTGATTTTTTCTTCGCTTTTAAGAGCATCGTAGATGGCATCCTGGATCTTACCCCTGATGCCTAACTGTCCAAGGAGATTGTTATTTCTTGTATTGTAGACCCTGTTGGATAGGAAAATATAAACAAGTTTGGATTCAGGATCTACCCATACACAAGTACCGGTGAAGCCAGTGTGCCCAAAAGTGGCTGGTGAAGCTTTTGCTGATGGATAAGGTTCTTTTCTTTTGTCGTTATCTTTTTCAGGTTTGTCGAAGCCCAATCCACGGCGGCTGATATCGCTGCCATAAGCTGTAAAATGATTGATGGTCTCAGGTTTCAGGAATCGCTGCCCGTTTAATTCACCACCATTCAGCAACATCTGGTACAGGATTGACAGGTCATATGCATTGGAAAATAAACCGGCATGCCCGGAGATACCTCCAAACATGGCAGCGCCTTCATCATGTACATAACCTCTCAACAACTGGCGGCGGAAATGTCGCTCTTCCTCAGTAGGAACGATACGTTCTGTACCAAAGCGCTGCCAGGGCTTGAAAGTGGTTGACATCATTCCCAGCGGGGCATAAAAGGTTTTTTGCACATACTGGTCAAGCGTCATTCCTGAAATGGATTCAACGATCTTTCCGAGCAGGATAAAATCATTATCACTGTACACATATTTATTCGCCGGGCCGAGGCGGCTATCCACGATCTTCATCAGCATGGTATCATTATAATCGCGGCGCAACCATACATTCCTTGCAACAGGAATGGTATATAATGAATCCTGCTTATCACTGTAATATTTTGAAGAAGGCATACCCGACATGGTGTCAATGGTATTCCTGTAAAAAGAGATGAAGGGATTCAGTCCTGCCTGGTGAAGTAGTATATCAGAAATTTTGAGCTTCTCCTTATCTGAATTTTTTGTAAAAGCAAGATAATCGCCAAGGGTTTTATTAAGATCAAGCTTTCCCTGCTCGTATAATTTCATCACTGCAACAGTGGTGGCAGATATCTTGGTTACGGAAGCGAGATCATAAATGCTTTCCAGGTTTACTGTTCTGGAATTGTTTTCAAATTCATATTTGCCGAAGGCTTTATGGTATTTGATCTCTCCATTCTGAATGGCAAGCACTACCGCGCCGGGATAAGCTTTTCTCGCGAGGCCGTCTTTTACAATGCTATCAATCACCAGCCATTTAGGTGATACTCCTGTAGGGAAAAAGCGGTTGATAGCTATGCCTGATCCAAAAGTACTGGACCCTACGCTCACCGGCAGGGTACCTTTTGCTGCCAGCTTACCCTGTAGAAAATCCGCAGCAGCATTCTGAGTGATCTCATCATCCTGGTACATGGCCACAAGCGCATCGGCACCGGAAAACAATTGTGTTGCATAAACGTTTCCAAAAACAAAACTTGCGGAACGGACCGTACGGACCGAATCCCAAAGATCCAGGGCTGTTTTTGGAATGCCGTAACTGTTGGCCGGCCTCAGTGAGAAACCATGTATCCCTATGATTACATTATCATATTTACCATTACGGACTGCTTCCCTGATCTGGTCGGCCCTGAGAGAAGAATCACGGAAACCAAAAAAATATGTGTCCGCATTCATTTCAGCGCGCAGGCGGTTGGCAAATGCATTGGAATCCGTTCCAATACCTACATAGGCAACCCTGCCCACATTCATCAATGGAAAAAAGCCGTCACGGTTGTTCATCACCGTTATTACATTTCTTGCCACCTCTGCCCTGATTTCATCTGTCCTGGAATTAAGATCACTCAGCAGGTTGGTTGTATCCACGAACTGGGTGCGGTTAAGACCAAGCCGGTATTTGGCATACAATACTCTTTTTACTTTTTCATCAATATCCTTCCATTTCAGTCTTTTTTTCTTCACTGCCTCGCTGATGGCCGCGATAGCCGCAGGAACATCCTCGGGAAGGCAAAGCATGTCATTACCTGCGATCACAGCCTGCACAGCTGCTTCACCTGCCGGGAAAAACTTGCTCACACCTTTCATTTCAAGTGCATCAGTAAATGTGAGGCCTTCATAATTCAATTCATCACGCAGGAGGTCATCTACATTCTCTTTACTGAGAGAAGTGGGCATGTTGGGCGTATTGTCAATGGCAGGAATGGCCAGGTGCGCGATCATTACACTTCCAACACCCGCCTTGAACAATTGTTTGAACGGATAAAGTTCTAGCTCGTTCAGCTGCCCGATACTTTTTGAGATAACAGGCAGATCATAATGTGAATCAACTTCAGTATCTCCATGACCAGGAAAATGTTTGGCGCAGGCCATGATGCCCGCATCCTGCATTCCTTTCATATAGGCCACACCAAAACGGGCAACCTTGAATTTGTCCTCACCAAACGATCGGTAACCAATAACAGGATTGCCAGGATTATTATTTACATCAACCACCGGTGCATAATTTACATGCACTCCAATTCTTTTCATCTGCTGGCCGATGGCCAGTCCCATTTCATAAATTTCCTGGTCGTTGCGGAGAGCACCCAGGGTAAGCTGGTAAGGATATTTTGTAACGCTGTCGAGCCGCATGCCAAGGCCCCATTCTCCATCAATGGTCACCATCAAAGGAGTTTTGGCGATGGCCTGGTAATGATTGGTAAGGTTTGCCTGGCGCAAGGGTCCGCCCTGGAAAAAACAGAGCGCGCCAACATTGTATTTTGAAATAAGTCCGGTGACCTGGGTTACATGATCAGGACCAAGATTACTATGCGCACGGATCACCATCAGCTGGGCAATCCTTTCATCTTTTGAAAGACTTTTGAAAACACTGTCAACCCAGTCTTCCGCATCCAGCCTGCTGGCATATTGCGCGAAGGATTGGGAAACAATAAAAATGGAAACAAGTATGGCTAATGATCTTTTCATATCGTGACGTCAAAGCCACAATTTACCAAAATTCAGTTAGCCGCTATCCCAAAAGCTTGTGAAGATGACCCCGGAGGTCAACCTTCGGGGTTGATCTCTGGCACCAGAGGCGTGCTGAACATTTATTCAATACTCAGGATCCGGATCTTGATATCATGGGGAGCAGTTTCATCTCCTCCAAAATATGGATAGAGCTGGTAGCCTACCGCCTTTTCTGTCTGGGCCTTGCGGGACATTTCATATATGGATTCATTTACCGTGAAAACATATTTGTTGCCGGAAATTTTAATCGAACAGTGAATATCTGTATTCAGGGAAATTGTAGTGAGCTCTTTCGAACTTACCACACCATCATTGTATACATATGCAAACAGGCGAAGGGCATTATCACTCCAGCGCCAGCCAAAACGGGCACTATACTGGTGATGGGCAGAATTATTATCTGAGAACCCAAAAAGTTTATTGATGTCAAACTGGTTTAGAGGATCCACTGTACGGTAAATCGCGGAACTGTCAAAACGCACAATAAATTTTTGTGTTGATGTTTCAATATTCCTGTAATGATTGCCCTCACTATAATGTTGGCCGGCCCTGATAGTGAATATTTGAAAATTCGAGGAGGGTTCTGTTGTGGACTTATCAATAATGGCCTCGGCCATTTTTTTGCAGCTGGCTAAACATAAAGCGGCTGCCAATAAAAGAAGCGTGCCTTTCATAGGATTTTTCTTAGGATTTGTCCCAAAAATAATTCGAAGAATCCCGGGATAAAATACCCGGATGCCTTGTGGGGCCTGATTTTTAGTAAAATAAGGATAAGGCCTTAGGGTTGGGAGGCATTCTGTATTTTTGAAGGCTTAAGAAGGAACTGTGGCCGACCGAATATTACTACTCCCCGATAATATTGCCAACCAGATAGCAGCAGGTGAAGTGATCCAGCGGCCCGCGAGCGCCGTAAAGGAATTACTGGAAAATGCAGTGGATTCCGGGGCCACCGAGATCAAACTTTTTGTGAATGATGCGGGAAAAGCCCTGATCCAGGTGATAGACAACGGGTCGGGCATGAGTGAAACAGATGCACGCATGTGCTTTGAGCGGCATGCCACATCCAAGATCCGCAATATTGATGACCTGTTTCACATCCGCACCATGGGCTTCCGTGGTGAAGCCCTGGCTTCCATTGCGGCAGTTGCCCAGGGGGAGTTAAAAACAAAAAGGGCTGGTGATGAAACGGGAACCCTGATTGAAATTGAGAACAGCCAGGTGGTGAGGCAGGTGCCTGTTGCAAGCGCCAATGGAACCAGCATCTGCATGAAGAACCTTTTCTTTAATGTGCCTGCCAGAAGAAATTTCCTGAAAAGCAATGCAGCAGAAATGCGGCATATCATTGATGAATTCATCCGCGTGGCACTTGCCTTTCCTTCCGTATTTTTTTCCATGACCAGCAATGGACAGCAGATCTTTCACCTGGAAGCGGGTAGTCTTAAACAGAGGATCCTGCAGGTGCTGGGCAATCATTATAATGCAAGGCTGGTAGCGGTAAATGAAGAAACGGATTATCTGAATATTCATGGCTTTGCCGGCAAACCTGAAACCGCAAAAAAGACCAGGGGAGACCAGTATTTTTTTGTGAACAACCGGTTCATCAAAAGTCCTTATCTCAATCATGCCATCATGAATGCTTATCATGACATGATTGGTTCTGACAGTTTCCCGATGTATGTATTGTTCATTGATCTTGATCCCACACAGGTTGATGTGAATGTGCATCCTACCAAGCAGGAGATCAAGTTTGAAGATGAAAAAATAGTTTATGCTTTTGTGCAGGCGGCAGTAAAACACGCACTCGCGCAGTTCAGCATTACGCCTACGCTCGATTTTGAACTGGACACTTCCATACAACAACTGGAATCCATTCAGCAACCTTTTACAGAAGAAAAAAAATCAGCTGCTGCTGCCACTTCCATCTACCAGGCTTTTACGGAGGCCAACCAGGCGCATAAGATTGACCTGCCGCCCCATTCGGCTCCAGCTGACCATACTTTCCAGTCACTCGGGCGCTTCATCCGCCATATGGATGAACCTGTATTGCCTGTGCAGCAGGTGTCGTCAATGGGAATTGAAAATGAATGGCAGGACAGCAGGTTGCTGCAATTGTTCAACATGTATATCATGGTTCCGCTACGCGACCGTTTTTACCTGGTGCACCAGCAATACGCGCATGAAAGAGTGATCTATGAAAAACTGGCCAGGTCCATGAATGGTAAGGCTATTACTACCCAGAGAAGTTTGTTTCCTGCAAGTTTTGAACCCTCACAGGCTGATGCTGCGCTTTTGAATGAATTGCTACCGGATCTTAAGCAGATGGGTTACCAGGTTGAACCTTTTGGTAAAAATGCATTCGTGATACAGGGCACGCCAGCTGACGTGGAAGCCGGCAATGAAAAAATGATCATCGAAAAGATCATTGAACAGTATAAACATTTTAATACTGAGATCACCCTTTCGAAAAGGGAAAAACTGATGCGCACAGTTGCCTGGCAGCAATCAGTGAAGACGGGCACACCACTGGGTGAAAAAGAAATGCAGAACCTCGTCAATGAATTGTTCCAGTGCAGCCAGCCCAATATTTCTCCTTCAGGCAAACCTTCATTCATAGAATTGCAAAAAGGCCAGCTGGAAAAAATGTTCAGCCGCTGATCAACCCGATTTCCATAAACGGTAGCGCAGGATCAGCTGGAAGGAAGCATTTTTTTCTTCATTGATCCTTCCGTCCGGCTGCGTGTATTTGATATAAGGCTGAAGATCTTTGGCGTATCGTAATCCCACAGTGAACCTTCTCCATTGCACATCTGTCTGCAGCATCAGGTGCAACTGGGTTTTATACAGGAAAGAATCCGTGAAATGCTGGATCCTGGTGATCTGTTTTGTAACCGTCTCGGTTTGGGTATGCACATCCAGGTTATTGATCTCACGTTCCGTAACTGCCCCATAGAACCTGCTGTAAATACCACCGATACCTACAGACCAGCCGGGCTTCACATAATAGTTGAAGCTTAAAGGCAACTGGTGGTAATAGGTTTTTTTCAGGCGGGTGGTAGTGGTTGTAAGCAGGTTGCTGCTTGTGTCAAATTTGGTCTGCCTGCTGAAAGAAAATTCTTTCAAGGATTGCGGAGCACCAAACCGGAATTCACCCATCACAAACCATTTGCCTTTTTTCTCCGCCCTGAAGTATACAGAAGGTATATAATCCGATAAGGAATTCTTCCTGCCGTAATAATTATAGGGTACGGAGGTTTGCCCCATAAAAGGCAGTTGCTGCTGGATGCCTGCACCAGCGCTATAAATAAAGCGCCTGGATTTTTTGGCTTTCGCCTGGGGTTCCACAGCTAATGAATCAACAGTTGCTTTAACATCCGCGCTGTCATTCTTTATGCTGAAGGGTACTGTTGTTTTTACAATAATTGTATCCGTCTTTTTTTCCAGTGAGCTGTCTTTTTTGATTTCACCAGGCATAACATCATTTTGGGCAGGAGGAATTTTTATCGCAGGATTTTGTGATGTTTCCCTGCCACCTGTTTCTAAGGTTTGTTTAGCGATGGCAGGTATTTCCTGATTGCTGACACCTTTATTAGATTTCTGAATAGAGGTTCCAGGTGTTGATTTCTTTGCAGGCGAATGATCAATATCTCTTCCTGTTGTATTCGTTTTTTCCTGTTTTGGAATGGATTGATTTGACCCTGTAACAGGAATTCCATTTGTCCGGCTTACATCACCTTTTTTGGATTCAGTTTCTATTTCCCCACCTGCAGGAGATCCTGGTATTGATTGAACTTCTGTTTTTGCCGGGGCTCCATGCTGAGGAATAATTTGTTTACCCTGGCTTACTGAGGCTGGTTGTTTTCCAGAGGTGGTATTGGCACCTGTTGGCTGCTGTCCCCATTTAAGCGGTTCAAAAACCAGCCATGCGGCTGCAAGCACTACCACTGACAGTCCGCCCCATAGCAGGCAGCTGCGCAGGAAAACTGTAATAACGAACCGTCTTTTGCGGTCATCTTCATCCAGCAAATTTTTCAATTTTTGCCAGGCGTGTTCCTGGTCTGGCAATGGAATGTTTTCCATCTGCCTTTCCAAATCCCTGTTTGGTAAATTTTTATCCATGGATCTGTGCTTCCTCCCAGCGTATTTTCAAAGTTTTTCTTGCTTCGCTTAAATGCCATTTACTGGTTCCCTCAGTAATATTGAGCATCCTGGCAATTTCTTTATGACCATAACCTTCAATTACATACAGGTTGAACACCGCCTGCGTTGATGCCGGCAACTGCCTTACCAGCATCAAAAGTTCATCGGCTTTTATTTTCAGGAGCGCATCTGCCGGGATGTGAACATCAACCGAACCACCCAGCTCCTGGTGTGTTTCCAACTTTTGCCTGGCTTTAATAAAATCCAGGCAGCTGTTCACGATGATGGTGCGCACCCAGGTATAAAAGCCTGCTTTTGCCGGCTGGTAATTCCCGATATTCCTGAACACTTTAAAAAAACCTGTATTCAACACTTCCACCGCATCATGCTCATTCTTTGTATACCGGAGGCATAAGCTCATCATGGCCCGGTAATAGTTTTTGTACAACTGTTCCTGCGCCTTACGGTTTCCTTTTTTACAACCGTTGATCAGATCAATTTCGTTTACCTCGCTGCTCAAATATTTGAAATTGTTGTTGCTCTAAAGGAAGCAATAACAGTTGATATTTTAAAATCAGTACCCTTGTTAAACCACTGCCAGGACACAAGGCCCTGGCAATGGAAATTGAACACTAAACCATCCTATTAAAAATTTCGCCGGATCCTGAA
>CBDUBK010000048.1:0-8777 GCA_965365375.1 uncultured bacterium
ATCACCACTCCTCCTTATATATCTCGTTATATTTAATAATGGAATAAAGGCATACAAGAAAACTAACAAATAAAAAACACTGAGGATAATTCGAATATTCATACAATTAGTTATTTTAATGGAATTGTAGTAACAATTACTGCGTTGGTATTGATTGATATATCTTTATATTGATTATAGTAATATAAATAATTTTGAATCGTAAAATCTACCTTGTAATTGTATTGCAAATCAACATCATACCTATATCCCTCTATTTTGTACCGAGTGCTTTCACTCACAGTAAAAGAGGTTTCACTTGTTTCAGTTCGCTCTGACTTAGCCTCTACCCCCAACTTACCTGCTTCTGAGGCGTTCACCATAATTCCAGCAGTTTGAGCTTCACTACTATTCATTATAACAGACTTCCCTGTTTCTTTATCTAATGCAACAACACCAATCAGTCTAGCTTCACCAACCATTTTCACACTATTCAAAGTCAGACTCCCATGATCATCAATACATATGTCACATTCTTCGATATTTATATTTACTGAAACAGGAGATGTACTTCCTTTAAGGTTATTCGAGAGCAATGCAGAAATATTATTTTTAGATTGATCGCTAAGCTCATTGAAATCTGGCATACCCTTGCTCCTTGTATTCAGTTCATTATAAAAATCTGCTGAATTCTTTGTTGTCGTTTCAACATCAACACCTCCTGGTAAGGATTTTCTATCAACATTTACATACTTCAAAACTGGCCCCTCATTCACCGGCTTACCCTCCATTCCATCCGGATCAATAAACCTAATTGGATTATTGAAAGCATATGTATAAGGACTCCACCTTCTTGTTTTTTCCGCCAGCGGATCCACCACATGCCACCTGCCTATTTGATTATCATACATCCTGGCTCCGTAATCTGTCCATTCAAGTCCGGAACCATCAGCGAATTCCTTACGCTGTTCTTCCTTGCCATTATACCTGAGTTTATTTCCCGGGTCACCGAAACTAAGGGCCTGGCTGCTGATGCCTGACATCACCAGTCCGAATGGATAATAATGCGTTTCCTCCAGGATCGGTCCTCTTACATGAGTTAACTGCAAATTGTCGAAAAACACATCAACATTGGGTGTTTCATTACTTACATAAACATACAAATACCCGTTTTTGGAAATGGGAAGATTCTGAAACTGGTGCACCTTCAACTCCCTGTCATTCCCTACCTGGTCGAAACCACTTGAAGCAGACACAAACTGGAACTGTTCATCAAACAGGATCCAGTTCAAAAATGCTTTGGGCTTAGCAGTAGCATACGCAGACTGGCTGTTCAAAAATCCCTGCGCGGGCGCATTGAATATATTTGCTGACGCCAGTTCTGTTCCTGTTGCCTTGCCAGCTGATACTGCCGCAATACTTCCGTTCAATGCTCCCAATAATGCAGTAAGTGGATTTACCGGCATTCCGGGTGTCACACCATTTGTTTTATACCAGCTGCTGACCCTTACATTAAAGCGGTCGCCGGCCATGACCTTTAATACCATTGCAGGGCCTATTTTATTGCCATTACCATTGGTCTTAGCCACCTTGCTGTTAGGATTGGTATAATTGTCTTCCGGGTAATCAGATGGCTTATCAGAACGTGTAGTACCAAGATTATAATACAATGAATCCTCCCGGGCTGCCTTCGCCAGTTCCATTGTTGCAGGCGGATAAGCATCCTGTTTTTGTTCATCTGTGAGCACCATGCGTATACTCCCTAAATGATCTTTCAGGAAATAATCAAAATGAAATCCGGCAATCGTATTGGAAGAATTTCTTTTCACACGTACGCGGCCTTCCTCGTGTCCAAAATACTGGAGCAGGTCTGGGCCGTTATTGATCCTTTCAAATACAAAACTTCCCAGGTAAGTAGTTGTTTTGGTTGTGCTTCCTTCTACCACCACTTTTTTAAGTTTGTTGCCGGAGGCATCATAAATATAATTAATGCTTCCTTTTCCAGGAACAGTAATTGTTCCGGGAAGACTCAGGAGATTATACCCTATGGCGGAAATACCTTTGTTCAGGTCCTGGATTAGATTACCATTTTCATCATAACTATAATCGTTGATTGTAAGATTACGGTCAGTGAAGTCTCCCAATTTTAAATCATTGGTACCATTGCTGATTTCTTTAACAGCCAGTAATTTATTGGTGAATGCAGTATAGTGGTACTGCAGGTTATCCATCACGAGGCTTCCTCCTGTTTTCCAACCCATTTGTTTCATAAAAAGAAGATTTCCGTTGGCATCATACTCGATCCTACCATTTTGCCCTGATACGGAAAAATCCAGCCCGGAATTTTTATTAAAACTACCTGAAGTGTACTGGTTGAAATCCGCCTTTACAAGTCGGTTGACCAGGTCATATTCGAAATCATATTTCCTTACCTGGTTATCTCCCCTGCTCTTCCAGGTGATGCCCGCAATATTGCCGTTGAATTGTGCTGAAGCATATTGGCCCAGTGTGGCCACAGGTATTTTATCATAACCCAGGTCAAATCCGAAATAATGATTGTTTTCATCCGACCTGGCATAATTACGGTTGGCCCCCAGCATCCATCCCCTGATATTGTAATCATAACTTAGTGTTTCAAGCCCTGCATTATTATTCGAAGCTGGTGATAGTTTTTTATCCCTTAACTGTCCCATCTCATTATAACTGAATTCTACGATTTTGGTTTCAGTAAGGTTACCCTGGTTGACCGTATTGATCTTTTTATGAACTGAGAGCAGGCGGCCAGCCAAATCATATGTATTCTTTGAAAGGACTTCAAAAATGTCGCCATTCAATCCCCCGATCTTGACCCGTCCCAGGTGGGATCTTAATAACTTACCCGAGAAATCATACTGGTTGGTAACAATATCCGTTGCCTGCAGCAAATTGGAATTTTTCACCTGCACCAGGCGTCCGCGGTCATCATAAATATTCACAGTGTATAAAAAATCCTGCGTACCCAGTACCCGGGTTTTCGTCCAGGTGACCATTCCTTTTGTCTGCAATGATTGAACAATGGGCAATGCATAATCCGGAGCAGCATTCAGGCTGGTGATGAAGTTCTGTGCATTAATAAAACTATTGTCCAGCACATACGCAGGCGCTCCATAAGGAAGGTTGTCATAATGATCATACCCGGTTTCAGACAATACTTCATGAATATAGGCAGCGGTATTAGGATAAGCAACAGCAGTTGCTGCCTGGGTGCGGTGATAAGCCGGGTTGGCAAAATAAACCGGGTCGGTTAATAACCCGGTTTTTACCGGGCGGTTCAAATCATCATAAATCATAAACACCCACTTCTTCTGCAGTCTTAATCCCGCATCCTGGCTCATTACCATCCTGTCTCTGGCATCATAAATCATCTGCACTTCACCAGCACCCGGCAGCTTTTTAGTGATCATCCTGTTGCGTGCATCATAGCCATAATAAAAACTTAATTCATCCCTTACCGTATTACTAATAATCCAGCTACCAGCCACCAGTAATGATTCAACGGCTTTAGGCTGCAATACAAACCGGAGGTTACCTGTTTCATCATATATGTAATAGGTAGAAAGCCATCCCACATGTGCCGTACCCGGGTTCGGGGATATTTGAAATTTCCTTAGAATGATTTTCCCTTCCTTATCCTTGTATTCTACTGCCTGGTTGCCATTTTCATCCTGGCTAACTGTTTTAACAAGCAAACCTGCAGCATATATTCCATTGGTAGAAGGAACCATGTTCACAACAGCATTCACTTTCCATATCCTCACTGAATCCAAAGCCGATTGTATTTCCTGTCTTACATTGACTCCGCGTCCTGCACCAACCCAATTATTTCCTGGTGCCATCGACTTAGTAACCCTGTTCAAAGAAGATGCTTCGTAAACCTGCTGGCTATAAAAATATTGTTCGCCCTGTCCCTTCAATGGATTGACCGGGTTCTGATCGTGGTAGAAAGCAGCCTGCTGCTGGAATGGATTGTATTTAAAAAGCCCATCCTGTACAGATCCATTTCCTCCCTGGGTATTCGCAACAAAAGGAAGGTATTGATATACCTCGCGGCCATAACCATCATACACAACCGGGCTAACCAGGTCTTTCCCCGAGACAGACATTTGTTTGCTCACCGTTTGAACAACTCTTCCCAAACCATCCATGTATTGCGTGGTCATCCTTGTACTGGCTACCGGGGTTGAGGTATGGATACTATCTGCAATCTTTATGGGAACCAGGGATTCCCAGGTACGGATATAATTGATCCTGGCTGACGGCTGGTAACCAGAGGGCTGCTGTACGGGTTGAGCGGTAGCCTGCATGTTGAACATTATGAAAAACAACACAGTTGCAATCATTTTGGTTTGCATATAAAAAATGTTAGTATGAATAAAAAAATGGGAAAAATCAGCAAGGGTCCCTATATAGGACAGGGACCCACGGTGGTTTCCTCATATCCCGGTGAAGTGCTGTTATCGCTCCAACGGTAGTGGTAATAACATACCCAGGTGGTTTTATTCAGTCTTACGGAACCGGTGTAAACTTTTATACCTGTTTCGCAAATATTATTCACCAGTTTTTTATCAGGGCCATTGCAGCTGCCATTTAATGGAGATGGACATTCTGCGGCGTTGCTTACAACCACAGACCGCACCTGGTTATAACTGGCACTGCGTGGGTTGGTATCCTTTTCCTGCTTAATCAGATTGCCCGTATTCACCCCGTTCAGCTGTTCACACACTGCCTGCACGAGTTGCCAGTGCGCACCAGTACCCAAACCGCAATCTTCCTGTTGTCCTGAATAGTTGTAACAATGTTTCTTCAGGATATTACCATAGTGATCGCGTACTAGTGAAAGCCTGTTTAGCGCATCATATTCATAAGAAACCATGCGGTTGTTTATATCACATAAACTGCGTACGAGAAGGAATTCGTTATAATCATAGGAAGACATCTGTGCATTCTCCGGGTGCAAACGGAGTTCATCGATGAAACCTGTTCCTGAAACGGTAATGGCTGAGGGGTTTACCAGACGGTGTTCATAAAATTGCCAGCCATCTTTTGATAAACCTGTCCGCACAGGTGCTGTTCCATTAACGGATTTTGGAGAGGCAGACCAATAACTAACCAGGTAGGTCGCAGGAGGCAAGCCGGTTTTTGCAATGTTACCTGTTGAAAGGTTATAAGCTCTTCTTCCCATAACAGTAGTAGTTATGGAGGGCAAACCGGTATAAGTCCAGTTACCTTTCCCGGAATATTCAAATGAAGTATAAGCCACCTGCCCGAGATCGGCATTCTGAACAACGGCGACAGCCACTTCATTGATCCTTTGACCATAACTGCCGGGCTGGAACTCCCATATATAACTAGTGTAGCCTTCCCGGTAATTGTGCATTTGAGAGATACGGCTATACATATCGTAACTGATGCCTGAACGCAACTGGTATTGGGATGTAAGAATAATATTTCTGTTGTGAACAGCAGTATCCGCCGGGATTGCATTTTCATAGGCATAACCCTGCAACGGCAATCCATCAGTATTATATTTTAATACAGTACCCCCCAGGATCTTTCCATTGAGAGAAGTTTCCTGCCTGATGGGTATGGACCAGATACGCCTGTCGAATAATACTGGTATATTAAATTCGTTTACATTATTAAAGTCAGTGGGATACCAGGTCTTATTATGAATGATCTCTCCCCTGCTATTGCTGGTGGAGGTACCTGATGGGAGAAAGTGCAGGTTGTAAAAATGTTTGATCCCGTTTGTAAGTGTTCTTTTGATCCCGCCTTCATAGGAGTGTATAAAACTTGTGGATGAATCTGGCAGGTGCCATTCTGTTGCCATTTTATAAGGAATGATCTGCGGGCCATACAGACCCACGAGGTCGAAGAAGGGTTTATGGGCCTTGTAAAAATTCTCCTCTTCTGCAAGGATCCTGAAACTTCCGCTGGATAGTTTTTCAAAAACCTGTTTGTGTTTCAGTAAATTATTCTGCCAGCTCCAGGAAGGTCGTGGAGCACCAGTTTGTGCACGGGCAAAATTCGAAGGCTCGGTAATACCTGAATTAAATGTATAGGAAGTTTTGAATGAAGATGCCGTGCTATCGTAGAATTCCGTTACATATTCATAACGCACGGTCTTTCCATCGCTGGTCAGGGGCAACACACTATTCGATACATAATATTGCCTGATGGGTTTCATCTCAGCATTGATATCATGCACCTTGAAACTCGGGCAGCCTTCAATGATACCACTGCTTATGCGGGTTGAATCATAATGATAAGTAAATGCCCTGGAAATAGTATTACCCAAACCATCCCGGCTGATGATCTTTTTAACCCGCACCCCACCAACTAAAAAATTATCCGCATCATTCCTGTCACCCCATTGCACATCAATTCTGAACATAGGCGGATATTCCTGGTTGGAACTGTTCACCATAACCTCAACCTGGTAAGTACCAGAGGGCAATTGATATTGCAGGACATTATTCGTATTAAAAGAAGTTACCAGCAGGTTTGTCTGGAGCGACCTGATATTCACATTGAACTTACAGTTTGCAGAGGGTGATAATGAACAACCTGATAACTGGGGAATGATCTTGATTTTTGTTACCGGCAAATGAAGCGTGAACTGGCCTGTAAAGCTGGTCGGGTACGGAGGCTGGGAAGGAATGGGATTGGTCATGGAACCAAGAGAATAAGAACGGTCAATCATATCAGGGGGAACCATGCCCCCGTAAATATTCAATTGCCCGGCGGATGCGGTATTTTGCTCATAATAATATTCCGTTACACCACCCGTAGGATATTTGATCTTTTTAAGTATCCCAGCCTGGCTGAAATTTGTATCGATCCTCCTGTCGGCACCATCCATGTTTACGTATATTCCATAAGCAGGAAGAATTTTCTGGATTTCATTGTAGTAGGGCGACCATGGATAAAATGCCAGGCTTGGAATGTTGGGCATGAGATTATTTCCATTATTACGTCCATTAAAATATCCCCAGTAATCCTGAGCTGTTGAAAAACGGCTGGGCAGCACCAGGTCATTGTATTGAAATTCATAAGGAGGCAAAGCTTTATTGCCTCGTTTCTCCGTGACTGACTTCAGGTACAATCTTTTTGATGCATAGCTGGTGTAGGCTGCGATATCAAGCAAAGCACCAGCCGGATATACAGGGCTGTTGAAATATCCATATTCAAATAGGAAACTGCGGACCTCAACGTTGTTTTTGGTGGTTACCAAAATGGTATCGAGCGACCTGCTTCCGCCCATATAATCCGTCATATCCTGCCGTGCAGCAGCTGACCTTTTGAAAAATATATTGACATTGTCGCCTGTGATACTTTCCAGTACAGGTTTTTTAATGTACTGCCTGTAGAATGTCTGCCGGCGCATTTTATTTACAGGATCGCTCAAAGCAGATCCGAATCGTTCTCCTCCCCTTCCAAAACCGATAATCCATTCTGATACATAATTGAAATCTATTTTGCGCCCTGTCGGCTCCACGATGGATCTTACCATCCAACTATTACCATAAGGCGCGTCAGCAATGGGTTCAGGGGCGTAGGAAACACCATCAACGTAGGAAGTATTAAATCCAGATAAAAGGGTTTCTTCACAACTGCTGCATTCACCGAAATAAGTTTTCACACCGTTAGGAAGCGTAAGAATAAATGAACCCGGCCTACCTTCTACAAGGATATTCTGGTAAGGTACCAGCTGGTAACGTCCTGAATCCTGGTTATAAAAAAAATCGCCTGAATAACCCAGGATGGAAAAACTGAACTGGTCTGGTTCAAGGTCCAGCTGGTGCGCTATGATGTCATTTTCTATTGCCCAGGTTTGAGAGTTACCGGAAGCACACCTGCAATGGGCCGTATCAACATATTTCACCTTGCGGTTATTGTAAACATTCATATATCCATAAGTGCTTCTTTCGTCTGCACTGCCACGGATGGTTCTTGATATCTGTCCACCTGCAGAAAGGTTCCAGCCCAGTCCCACCCAGGTAGCTGATTCATCAACCCGGATACCTGAGGCATTATAACTGATTGATACAGGAATCTCCAGGTTCCCGCTTTTTACAGAAAAGAATGGTATGCTGATCTGTGGTGTTCCCGAAGAATAACTAACCGGGATGTTTACATTTTTTGCAAAAGCAGCTGCCTCGGGTGAGCCGGGAAGGATATCGGGTTTTTGCATCACATCCTGTGACTGCATCACCTGGCAAAGGCATAACAGTAGTGATGAAATCAAATATTTCATGATAAAGGCTTGTATGGTTAAGGTTGATTATTTTAATTGGTACCCTACGCGGAAGATCAGTGGTTGGGATACTGGTTGCTGGCTGTATGAAAGAAAATCCCAGAGCAGTTTGATCTCACCGTTGAATTTTTTGCTGACGGAATATTTCTTAGCAAGGCCTAACAGCCCGCTGGGTTGCCAATAAGAAGTATTTTTTAATCCAGCGATATGCCGGAAAGAAGCCAGGTGATTTTGTTCATAACCGCCACTGATAAAAAGATTGGTTTTTATCTTCCAGTCAATAAATGATCTCAGTCCTGCACCCTGGTGGGAAATGGCAATCTGATCCCACCCTCTTCCCCATCCGATTTTATACGAAATACCAAGACCAATTATACTTTTATCATTCAGCCGGTAACCAAGCGACAGCCCGATATCTGTTGTAACGGGAAAAAACTGCCGGGCACGAATAGACTGGAAATTGCTTCCCAACTCCAGCCTATTCAAAAATGATTTTGTTTTC
>CBDUBK010000049.1:0-8777 GCA_965365375.1 uncultured bacterium
ATTGTAAAAAAATATTGGAATAAGCCGGCAATCGATTCTGAACCGGGTATCACGATAATAATTTATATCATGGGTAAACTCGCGGAAAATAAATCAAAGCTTGCCATCAGTGAGAATGGCCTGGAAGCATCTTCATCCAACAAAAGAGTGGAAGTGATGAAGACCTATAAACTATATATAGGCGGACAATTTCCAAGAACTGAAAGCGGCAGGTATTATATGGCAACAGGAAATAATGGACAACCACTTGCCAATGGCTGTCTTGCTTCGCGTAAGGATGCCCGTGATGCGGTGGTAGCTGCACGTTCCGCATTCAAAGGATGGTCAGCAAGGGCAGCCTTCAACCGCGGTCAGATCCTCTACCGCATGGCTGAAATGCTGGAAGGAAGAAAACAACAGTTCATAGAAGAAATGACCAGCCAGGGACAATCCAAAGGGCAGGCTTTGAAAGAAGTGAATACCAGCATCGACCGATTGATCCACTATGCCGGCTGGTGTGATAAATACCAGCAGATCTTTAGTTCAGTTAATCCCGTGGCTTCTTCACATTTTAATTTTTCCGTTCCGGAACCAACCGGGGTTGTAACAGCCATTGCCCCGCAGGACAATGCATTGATCGGGCTTGTTTCCATTATTGCACCCGTGATTGCAGGCGGTAATACCTGTATCATCCTGGCATCTGAAACCAAACCGCTTTGCGCAATCAGTTTCGCGGAAGTGCTACATTCATCAGACCTTCCGGGTGGTGTGGTAAACATCCTTACCGGTAAGGTTTCAGAAATCGCACCGCAGTTCGCTGCGCATATGGATGTGAACGCAGTGATCTATTGCGGAGCTGACAAGGCCATGCAAAAAGAAATCCAGGAAAAGGGAGCTTCCAATGTGAAACGTTTTGTAAACCACCAGGATGTGAACTGGTATGGAGAGAAGGCACAATCACCCTATTTTATCCTGGATACACAGGAGATCAAAACGACCTGGCATCCTATTGAAAATATTGGTGCGGGAGGTGGCGGTTATTAACCAGGCAATGGCGCTTCCTGCAAAGAGCTCGTTAAAATGAAGCCTGGATCGGCGGATTGGAACCATTTTTGGATCAGCAGGTTAACTTAACAAGATGAAATTTTTATTCCTCTCTCTTTTATTCTTTTTTTCAGCCATGGTTTACGGCCAGCAATCTGTTGATACGGTCAATACTATCGTGATCCACAAGGATCCAAGGGTTGATGTGCTGGTAAAAAAACAAGCCGGCGTGAATGCCGCCATAAAAAGAGCAGGTGCACGTACAGCCAGGGGTTACCGTCTCCTGGTGGTGAACACCAATAAAAGAGACGAGGCTACAGCAGCAAAGACAAAAGTTTATACCCATTTTCCTGAATTGAAAGCCTATCTGGTATACCAGACACCTTATTTCAAGCTCAAGGCAGGTAATTTCAGAACACGCGAAGAAGCGCAGGACTACCAGAAGCTGCTTTCCATTTATTTTCCCAAGGGTGTGATGATCGTTTCTGATACGATCGAAGTAACGCCGGAGAAGGAAAGTGAGTGAGGGCAGGCCAATAGCTTATGGCCTTTAGCCTATGGCTTTTCGCATAGACCTCTTTTTCTATTAAAACATTTCACGCAAAGACGCAAAAACGCAAAGAATTTTATCCATGAAATTCTGATCTTTCAAAATCTTGCCAAAAGCCAATAGCCTCTCTCTCTGCGGTAAAAGAACTACCTGTTCTCTGGTACACTCAAAGCCAATGGCTAAAGGCCAATAGCCAATAGCCTCTCTCTCTCTGCGGTAAGAGAGCTACCTGTTCTCTGGTACGCTCAAAGCCAATGGCCAAAGGCCAATAGCCAACAGCCTTCCTAAAAAATTTCCCTAAATATTTTTTCGTACGAAATTTTTCCTAGCTTTGGTTCATGACAGCAAAAAGAGCAAAGGAAAATCCTGTTGAGCCTACAAGATCAGAACTGGAGATCCTCCAGGTACTCTGGCAGTCAGGTCCGTCAACTGTTAGAACAGTAAACGATATACTTAATGCCCAAAAGCGCCAGGTTAATTATACCTCCACCCTGAAGCTCATGCAGATCATGCTTGAAAAAGGGCTGGTCACACGTGATGAAACATCAGTAAAGCATATCTACGCCGCAGCAGAGGAAGAAAACAAGACCAAGGGATTTCTTCTCGAACGTTTTGTCGATACCATGTATAATGGATCTGCCTCCAACCTGATGATGCAATTACTTGGCAACCAGAAGACTTCAAAGAAAGAACTGGAAGCCATCAAAGCCCTGATAGAAAAAGCCCATAAAAAATAAAACATTCACCATGAACGCTTATCAATGGATACTGGATGAACTGGCACCTGCATTTTGCAAAACCCTGCTGCATTCCCTATGGCTTGGCCTGCTCGCAGCAGTGCTTACCGGGATTGTACTTATAATAACAAAAAAACAGGCTGCCTCACTGAGGTATCAATTACTGATGCTTGTTTTTTCCCTGCTTTTTTTATCAACCATCATTGCATTTTTTGTTGAAGTCAGGTTCCCTGCAGCCAGTTCCATAACTTCCGCTGAAACACATCAAATCAAAGCGGCCTCCCTCACCACTGATATTGAAACTGCAGGACCGGCTGCTGAAGAATACCAGGTATTTTCCTCCCTGATGGCCTTCCTGGACAAGCATGCCATCATGATCTTTTCTTCATGGTTTCTCCTCTTTGCTTTTCATTTGGTGAGAATGGGGATAGGCCTGCACCATATTCATCGTATCAGGCATACAAAAAATCATCCTGTGGAAAGTTTTTGGAATGAATGGCTGCAGGAAAGATCCTGCCAGCTCGGCATCCGTCAAAAAGTGCAATTTCTGCAGTCAGAACTCGTAAATATCCCGGTAGCTATTGGCTTCCTCAAGCCTATGATACTTGTACCGGTTGGGCTGCTGACCCAATTAAATGCCAGCCAGGTTGAAACCGTACTGCTCCACGAACTTGCCCACATCAGGAGGAAAGATTATGTCATCAACCTGTTTCAAAATTTTGTTGAAGCAATTTTCTTTTTCAATCCTGCATTCACCTGGATCTCTGCGCTCATCAGGCAGGAAAGAGAGAACAGTTGTGATGATATGGTTATTCACCAAAGCGGCGACCAGGCAGCTTATTTCGAAGCCCTGCTCAGCTTTCAATCTTTACATCATTCAAAAACTTATGCTATGGCACTTGGAAACAGGAAACATTCCTTACTTAACCGTGTAAGCAGGATGCTTACCAGACAAAACAGCACGCTGACACTGAAAGAAATTTTTTCACTGGGCTCAGGACTTGTAATTGCCGGATTTTGCCTGATGGCCTTCCACCCTGCTGAACCCCTGGCCAGCCAGGCAGGGATTAAACTTTCACCTGTCAGCAGGATGGAGTTTGCTCCCACATCCTATATGACAAAATTTATTAAACCGGCCAACAATGTAAATAACAGACAGCTTGCTAACCGCAGGTCACAACTAAAATGTGATACCATTCCGAAAAAGAACAGCGAGGTAAAAGCAGTTACAGATGTCAAACCCGGGAGCCAACCCCGTTTTAAAGAGATCATTTCAAATATTTCTGACGACGGAACAAATTCAGTTCACCAGGTGCAGGCAACTGCCATCGACGGAACCGTATACAAGATCAGGAAAGTCCAGAATGAAATAATAAGCTTTACCATCAATGGAAAGGAAATAGCAAAAGAAGAATATTCCACCCGCTATAATGAAGTGATCCAGGCTATTGACCAGGACAGGAAAAGAAAGACTGTCGAAAAAAATAAAATCATGGAGCAGAAACACCTTGCCCTGAAAAACAGGCAGGCTGTTCTTGCCAATAAGCAGGCAATACTGAATCATGAGAAAAATATCAAAAGGGATTCGCTGAAGAAACTGCATTCCCTAAAACAAATTGAGAGAAGCAAACTAAAACTCAATCAATTAAATAAACCAGCCAGGTTATCTAAAAACCCGCAACTGGAATCTATTATCAGGGATATCATCAATGCCGGGCTGGCAAAAGATGAAACCAAGATTTCATTTTCATTGAACGATACACAGTTCATAATAAATGGAGTGGTGCAACCTGAATCCGTATTTCAAAATTACCGGTCCAGGTATTTGAGATCACCTGGTGACAGGTTCAGTTATTCAAGAGATGGCAATACTACCAAAACAGAGATCCACATTAATTGACCGCTCCTACATTTTTAGGTTTTTACCGCAACCTGATCTTTTAGTTTAGCAGCCAAGTTTATGAAAAATATTTTCACGATCATGGTCACGCTCCTTTGCATGGCCTCCAGCCTGCGGCTGCATGCCCAAATCAATGGAGTAATCAGCGGTTCTGTAGTGGATCATAATAAATCATCTGTTGCCAATGCCACTATTCTTCTGAAAAACCTGCCTGATTCGGTTGTAGTAAAAACCATGCTTTCGGATGCGGCAGGAAATTTTTCATTTGAAAACCTGAAAGAAGGAAATTATTTCCTACAGGTTTCTTCAGTGGGATTTGCAACGGTTGTCACACCTTCAATAATAATCAATACCGCTCAGCCGGCACAAATCCTTTCTCCTGTTATCCTTCAACCTGGTACGTCAAATCTTTCAACTGTAACAGTCAGGTCAACCAAACCATTCATAGAAAGACAGGTAGACCGCACCGTTATGAACGTGGATGCATTTTTGTCTGCAGCGGGTTCTACCGCTCTCGAAATGCTGGAAAAAGCGCCGGGAGTGAATGTTGATGAAACGGATGGCATCAGCCTGAGAGGCAAATCGGGCGTGATGATCTTCATCGATGACAAGCCCACCTATCTTTCCGGTAATGACCTTGTCAACTATCTCAAATCCTTACCGGCGAGCAGCCTGGATAAGATCGAAGTAATTACCAATCCTCCTGCCCGGTATGATGCTGCTGGCAATGCCGGCATCATCAATATCCGTACTAAAAAAACAAAAACTTCAGGTTTTAATGGAGGTATCAACCTCAATTATGGCCAGGGCATGTACCCGCGCAGCAATAACAGTTTCAATTTCAATTACCGTTCACCTAAATTCAATTTTTTCGGGAATGCAGGATATTCTTTGAACAACAGTGTGAATGATCTTTCCATCAACCGTTATTATTTTCATCCCGACGGATCCCCGAGATTTACCTTCTTCCAGAACTCCTTCATCAGGAGAACCAGCCAGGCATTCAACCTCAGGATGGGCATTGATTATTATCTTACTGAAAAGACGACCCTCGGCCTTATTACCAGCGGAATTACCCGGCCTTCGGATGACAGGACCCTGAATACCAGTACGGTCAGGAATGCAAGCAATGATCTTGATTCTTCCATCACTGCCGACAACAGGCAGCAGGGTTCCTGGAAGAACGGGAGCATCAACCTCAATCTCCTTCATAAATATGATGGCAAAGGCAAAGAACTGGCAGCCGATCTTGACTATGTGAGGTATGGCTCCCAGGTGGACCAGCAGTTTTACAATCATGCCTATGCACCCAATGGTAATTTGAAATGGAGGGACCTGCTTACAGGTGATCTTCCCTCTGACATTTCGATCTATTCAGGCAAACTCGATTATACTCAGCCTCTTTCAGAAAAAGCAAAGATCAGTGGAGGGATTAAAAGCAGTTATGTAAGCACGGATAACGCAGCCCGTTATTTCAATACCATCAACCAGGTTACAGAACCCGATTATGATAAAACAAATCACTTTCTTTACAAGGAAACGATCAATGCGGCTTATGTAAGTTCCAACCGGGACTGGAAATTCTTTTCCTTGCAATTAGGACTTCGCCTGGAGCATACGATTTCCAATGGTCACCAGCTGGGTAATTCAGCCAAACCCGATTCATCATTCAGGCGAGGTTATACCAATTTGTTCCCGACCAGTTTCTTTTTATTCAGGTTTGATACCGTTCAGCGCAACCAGCTGAGTTTCTCCTATGGCAGAAGAATTGACCGCCCGGTGTACCAGGATCTCAACCCTTTCATTTCACCCCTGGATAAATTTTCAATTTATGTAGGCAATCCTTACCTGCAGCCCACACTGACTGATGCGTTTACAGTGGCGCATACTTTCAAAAATAAGATCACAACAACACTGTCTTACAGCCGCACCAAAAACATCATCCAGGAAACGATTGATCTTTCCAATAATATTTATATCAGCCGACCCGCCAACATTGGTAAAAGTTCTGTGATCGGTCTTGGAGTGGATCTTTCATTGAAACCTGCAAAATGGTGGACACTGCTTGCTTATGGTGAAGTGCAGAGAAGGTATTACAATGATATTCTGTATGGTTACCAGCTTGACACCAGCCTGGTATATTTCGGGAGCAATATCACCAACCAGTTTAATTTTAATAATGGATGGTCAGCTGAGTTGAGCGGATTTTACAGGACGGATATCCTGGTGGGACAGATCATCAGCGGTGCCACCGGGCAAATGAATATCGGTGTAGGTAAAAAAATCCTTAACAACAAAGGTTCCGTACGCATCATTGTAAGAGATATCTTCTATACACGAGTGAATCATGGAGTGATCACGAGCATCAGGGATGCATATGGTACCTACCGCAACTGGTTTGATTCAAGGAATGCAACCCTCACCTTCTCTTATAATTTCGGAAAAACAACGGGCCGCCAGCGGAATCATAACAGCGCTGTGGAGGCGGAGCAGAACAGGGTGAGGAATTAGCCTCAAGCTGCAAGCTACAAGCTGCAAGACCTTATGCGGAATTGAAACTGATGTTTCAAACATTCTTTTATCAAAGTAATTCCAGAATTGAATCAAGCATACTCGCAGCTCGAGGCTGATGGCTCAAAGCTTTCATTCCACCTTTTGTCTTGAGTGGCTGTTGCGCAACACGGTTTTTCCAATCTTTCAAGTTCTTATTCGAATATATTTTCCGGGGTTCTGAGTGAATATTCTAAAAAGAGTTTTCATCGGTATTTATAATACAAAATGGGTTTTACACCAAAACTGGGTCGGATATTGGTAAAAATCCATTTATTAACAGCCTGGAAGACCTGTTTCATTTTTATGGCTTTGTTCCCATTCTTTGTTTGTATATGCTTCAGGAGTTTTTTTATGTTATACGCTACTGCCGACAGCGTCATACATTTATTCGCCTTTTCAAGCCCCTTAGTATTTACCCTTTTCATTCCCATATAGTTTATTAGGGTGCCGATAACCGGTTCCACGGTAGCTTGACGTCGTTTCATTAGTCTTTTGGCTTTTCTTGTCAGCATTCTCTCATGCATCCTCAAATAAAGAGGTTTATCTGTAGTCTCCCTGATTAACGTGGTATATTTTCCATAGGCTGAGCACTTCTTTTGTAATGGACACTCCTTGCATATTTTTCTACTTATTTTATATTCCCTATTAAACACACCTTCCTGCGCCTGATGCGTTCCTTTATATATCAACTTATAGCTATTGGGACAGATATAATAGTCGCCCTCAATGTTATAAGTAAAACCAGGCCTTTCATATATAAATTGACTCCTGTTTGGTATGTAACCGGTGATGTTTTTATCCTCTAAAGCCTGGAGAGCTTCTCCGCTGCTGTACCCCGAATCGGCTAAAAGTTCCTCGATAACTATTCCATTTGGTTGAAGATTTTCAACAAGCTTTTCTATTACGGAAGGCAAACACTGAGAGTCTCTCTGATCTGCCTTAAAAGCCTCTATATGCGTAATGATATGGGATGAAGTATCAACACTTACCTGTCCAAGATAATTGAGAGCAGTCGCCTTGCCTGGCTTAACAGACATCTTTGCATCCGGATCTCCCGGATTATAATGAGTTTTGTTAGTGGGATTTTTTTTGGGCGGAAGTGTCTCATCGTCATTAGGACGGCCCTTATTTATATCTACTACAGGAGTTTTATTTTCTTCCTGATTTTTATCCAGCTCATTGCTGTAATCGGTAGCATCATCAAGCACTTCCCGTTCAATCATGCTATCCAGCGAGGCATTTGCTTTAACAAACACACCATCCACAGCCTGTCTTCTGCCTGATATCATACCTTTATCTATGCATTGTTTCAGAATAGTCTGGAATACCTGAGTGAAAACTTTTTGCCCGTACAATTGACGGGTTCTGCTCAGAGTACTATGCCAGGGGAGTTCTTCATCAAGGTTATATCCCAGAAAATAAAGAATATCCAGGCGCAGTTTAGCTGTAGTTACAATACGCCTGTCGCTATTTAAATTTTCAAGATATCCAACCAGCATCAGCTTCATAAAAACTACCGGGTCAATACTCTTTTGACCTTCTTTTCCATAACAATCGGCAGTGCTCTTATACAAAAAACTAAAATCAATTATACCCTTTAGACGCCTATAAAAATTATCCTCTGGAACATGATTAGACAATTGGAAACTTACAAAAAGTTTTTCCTGGTATCGTTTCTTTCCTTGCATACTTTAAGTTATTAAACAACTAAAGCAGCACCAAGCAAAACATATCCACCAATGTGAGTTGCGCAACAGCCACTTGAAACAAAAGGTGGAGCCCAAAATTCAAGGCAAAAGCAAATGCGCCGCTGCTTTTGCCGGGCCAACGCACAACAGGCAATCATAGGTTACATCGACTCCGGGGCCGCTATCTTTCTTGCAGTTCATGCTTCACAACACTTTCATCCAGGATAAGATTCCTGCTGCTTTATACATACCTGCTGAAGGCGCTGGTACATTCATTAAATCCCCTTTGAAGTATCATGCATTCGAGTGAAGTCAATAATGCCTCA
>CBDUBK010000050.1:0-8666 GCA_965365375.1 uncultured bacterium
CATGGCTGTGTAGAAGCTGCGAGCTGTTAGCTACGAGCTACGAGATATTTCCTCAAAACGAAAGAACTATTCATGACCTATTAGCCAGGTACACACCGCCAAGTATCATACCCAGGCAGGCTACCTGTACGGCATTGATACTTTCGCCAAATACCAGGCCCCAGAATATAGCAACTACCGGTATGGCATAGGTGACAAGCGAAGCAAATAGGCTTCCTGCCCTTTGTATGAGCATATAAAAAAGCGCGGTAGCTATGGCAGTGCCTCCAATTCCAAGTAAGGCTACAATACCTACGGAGGAACGGATACCCGCATTTGAACCAAACTGGCTGAACACATCAAAATACCAGGCTGCAATTAATGCAGGTATGGCTATAAGCGCCATTGAAACAGTTGCGATCCTGATGGGTTCAATGCCTTTCAGGTAATGGCTCACAATATTAACATTGAGTCCGTACATGACCGTTGCCAGCAGGATGAGCAGGGTGAACCCATAATCACTGATCGTTACATTACCCTGTGAAAGACTTAATATGAGCAGGCCGGCAAATCCAACCATCACGCCCGCAATTTTTTTCCCCTGGACTTTCATCCTGAAGAACAGGATCCCTATGGTAATTACAAAAAGCGGGGTAAGTGAATTGAGAATGCCCGCCAGAGAACTGTTGATCTTTTTTTCAATGGCAATAGCAAATAAAAAAGCCGGGAAAAGATTTCCCAGCATGCCTGAAAACAAGACCAGGTGTAATTTATTGAGCGGGATTTTTTTGAAATGAAAAACCGCGAAGGGAAGAAATACCAGCCCGGCAGCCGAGATCCTTACTGCACCGATCTGCCATCCGTTAAGATGGTCAGTAGCTTTTTTCATCAGTATGAAAGAACTGCCCCAAATCAGGGACAATACAATAAACAATAACCAGCTGGTCAAATCTTTTTTTGCCATTCCCCTGCAAAAGTGCGGAAGTTTGTGTTCTCAACTCTTTTTTTATGAATCAACTGCAAGAAATCCCGACCCGGGCTCCCGGTGACCTCGATAAAAAGGAAACCAAGCAACGTACTGCTGAATTGCTGGAAGAACTCCAGGAACTGCAAAATGTTTTATACGCGGAGGGCAAACATGCAATCCTGATCATTCTCCAGGGCATGGATGCCAGCGGGAAAGACGGGGCCATCCGTGAAGTATTCAGCGGTTGCAATCCCCAGGGCATTTCGGTTGTGTCGTTCAAGGTGCCAACAGAAGAAGAATTGGCTCATGATTTTTTATGGAGGATACATCGCCATGCACCAGGGAAAGGAATGATCCAGATCTTCAACCGCAGCCATTATGAAGATGTGCTGGTCACGAGGGTACATGGCTGGTGCGATGATGCCACCGCTGAAAAAAGATTTGAAGCCATCAATGCTTTTGAATCCCTGCTGAAACAGCACAACAATACTACCATCCTGAAATTTTACCTGCATATATCAAAGGAAGAGCAGGATGAAAGATTGCAGGAAAGAATAGAAAATGAGGAAAAGAGATGGAAGTATAATAAAAAAGATAAGGAAGAAGCAAAGCTCTGGGACCGTTACAGGGAAATGTATCATGATGTGTTTGAGCATTGTAACGTAGTACCCTGGACCATTGTGCCGGCGGACCAGAACTGGTACAAGGAATATCTCATTGCAAAGACCCTTGTGGAAAGGATGAAAGCACTAAATATGAAATATCCACAACCGGCAGATGTTACTGCAGAGTAATTTCCAATACATGTACCTTCAATAGAATTAAAACTTTTGTTATGGGATTCATTAAGGAGTTCAAAGAATTTGCCCTGAAAGGCAATATTGTAGACCTGGCCATTGCCGTTATTATTGGTGCTGCCTTCGGCGCCATCATTTCATCACTGGTGCAGGATGTCATAACACCCCTGGTTTTGACCCCCGCCATGGAAGCCGCCAATATCCAGGACCTGGATAAGCTAACCTGGGGAGCGGTTAAATATGGTAATTTTCTCGCTGCCGTTCTCAAGTTCTTAATTATTGCGCTTGTACTGTTCTTTGTTATTAAGGGTATCAACCGCATGAACCGTAAAAAAGAGGCTCCTGCTGCTGAACCTGCGCCTCCTGAATACAGCCTCCAGGAAAAACTGCTTATGGAAATCAGGGATTCCCTGAAAAAATAAGCCGCCTGATGTGAACAAACTGTCCCGGTACGATCTGGGAATTGCTATATTTTTGCCTGTCCCGTTGATAAAACGGGACATTTTTTTAAAACAGGAACAGTGAGTACCTACCAGATAAAATTACCCCAGTTCGAAGGTCCTTTTGACCTGCTTCTTTTCTTTATCGAAAGGGATGAACTGGACATCTATAATATTCCCATTACCCGCATCATCAACGACTTTCTTACTTATATCCACGGACAGGAAGCATTGAACATTGAAATGTCCAGCGAGTTCATTCTTTTTATTTCCACGCTGATGCGCATCAAGGCAAAGATGCTGTTGCCAAGAAAAGAACTGGATGCCCAGGGCAACGAGATCGATCCACGCCAGGAACTGATTGACAAGATTCTTGAATACAAAAGGTATAAGGAAGCGGCAGCCCAGATGGCTGAAATGGAAGCCGACCGCATGCTCATGATCAAACGGGGTAACATCCAGCAGGAATTATCCCTGATTGGTGAAGAAGCCAGCGAAGGCACCGAAGTGCAGACCATCACCATGTTCAAGCTGATGAAAGCTTTTGAAAGGGTGATGCAGAAATACCAGGACCGCTTTAACAAACCAGTGCATACGGTTGTGCGCTACAACTACAGCATGGAGCAGAGCAAGACCGACCTGATCTCCATGGCACAAAGTGAAAGGACCCTCTCATTTGAAAAACTTTTCGACAGAGTAGAAAACAGGGTGCATGCCATCTTTATGTTTCTTTCCATGCTGGAACTGGTGCAGGGTAAATTCCTTAAGATCCTGATCGGTGAAGGCAAGAATAATTTTATTGTGGAATACAATGAAGTGCAAGAAGGTCTCACGGATGAAGAACATATGAGGCTATTATAAGCTGCCAGCTTCTAGTTTACGATCCATAAGAGCATAGGCTTCTTTGGTTGTTTTAATAGTTTGTCCAGTTGCTCCAGGAAAGCTGGTGATACTGTAGGACAACCATTGCTTTGGCAGATTTCATCATTTACTTCCTCATCGGGCACACATTCGTGC
This sequence comes from uncultured bacterium, assembly GCA_965365375.1. Taxonomy (GTDB): domain Bacteria; phylum Bacteroidota; class Bacteroidia; order Chitinophagales; family Chitinophagaceae; genus Flavisolibacter. The sequence goes on from CBDUBK010000050.1 coordinate 3,201, forward strand.
GAATGCAGCACCACGTATCTTTCAAATGCATTGGAATTCGTGGCTTCAAGCCCGTGCATTTTATAGGCAAGCCCGAACCTTCCCTGGTAAGCATAACCCATTTTGTATTTTCCAAGGGAAGAACAGCCACCTCCGATCTTATTATCGAATTTTACTTCTTCCAGCCAGTACTGGTTGCAATTGCCATGGGTTACCAGCCCGCGGTTTACTATGCTGTCTTTCTCCAGGTCGTAAATAAAAAAACGATTTTTTCCTGAAGGCAGGCCAAGGTCAACCAGGAAAAAATAATCCTCACGGAACTTTTGATCCCGGGTAAAACTTTTTGCCTCAGCTGCTAACTTCAGAAATTTTGAGGAGGGTTTTACCGGAATGCCAGCAGCAATATTTTCAAACCGTCGGGCGGGAGATTTTACCTTACTGGCCTGCTTCCCTTCCATCAATGCCAGGGAAAGCATGGCAATAGATATGGCCAGAAATAAGATTACCAGGATCTTTTTCATAAAAAAACGTCATGCTATGATGCACAACGTTTTTATTTCCACAAGGATTTATGGGGTTAGTTGATGCCAAAACAAAAAAGAGTGGACTGGGTATAGTTGGATCCCGGTCCCATGAGCGCAAAAGCATATTCACCTGGGGGGAGGTCCTGGTCTACAGCGAGTTCATAATACCCGGCCTTTATTTTTTTCATGCTGAAACTATGTTTGTTGTTATCCTTTTTTTTGCCTGTGTAGCTTGCTCCTGAAGAGAGTAGGATTTTTCTCTGACCTTTGGCTACAGTGGTTTTATATAATGTTGCATTCTGCAGTGGATTGGAATACTGGTCGAGACGCAGGTCTTCCCTGCTCATATTATTCGCTTCCAGCACGGAATCTATGGCCTTGTCATTGTTCCTGTTTTCATCACCGGAAAAAAATATAAATACAAGTTTATCGCCCGTATTTAACCTCAGCCTGGATTTTTCCCCTTCAATGTAATAGCCATACTCGGCACCGGCAAACCCGCCAAGTTTGGTCTTGGTTTCCATTTCAGTAGTTACCTTTTCAAGCCTCACCAGTTTCATACTGTCCTTTTTAAGAAGGTAGATCTCGTTAATATATTCAGGAATGGGATAGGAGGAGGCTTTTTCCTGTGCAGATATGTACAGCAACAGGAAACTGCATACGATGGTTAAAATGTATTTCATAATAAAATATTTTATTTACCAAAACGCCAGCCTGCGAATACCTGCACCACATTGTTTTTTGCATCTTCACTGGTAAAGGAAGGCCGCTGTCCTGTTTGAACGGATTCGTATAATTTATTAAGGCTTACGTTGTACCGTGCCCCGATGATCAGTCCCTTGAAGGGATGGATTTCCGCACCTAAGGCATAGCCGTAATCAAACCTGTTGTAAAGGCTCATGATTCCATTGGCGCCACCATTTCCACCGTTATTATTACTACTGTCAACTTTAGCGTTGAGGAGATAAGCCGTCTGCGCACCTGCCAGCAGTGAAATGAATTTGGTGATGTTGATAGACATCAGCTGGCCGAACTGGATGTAATCAAGATTGACATTGCCAGTGTTGGTGCTGCTCTTGTAATCATAACCCTGCCTTGAGAAAACCAGTTCGGTCCTTGAGCTGATGATTTTTTTTGAAGGAGGCGCTATAAGTAAGCCAACATGAAAACCGGAGCGACTTTCACTGTTGAAAGATTCAGAACTGGAAACATTGGCGAAGTTGATACCTGCTTTCAGGCCGAATTGCGCATAAGCAAGACAGGGAGAAAGCACCAGGAGGCAAATGATTATTTTTTTCATGTAAATATTTTTAATAGTGATTGGTTGCATTTTATTCCTTGATGAATCCCCGGCGGATGTTTTCCTTTCCTTTCAATTCAATAATATACCATCCCTTCGCAAGGTTTTGTATGTTGATTTCTTCATGCACACTTCCCTTGTTGATCGTTTTAATAAATAACAGATTGCCGTTTGCGTCATATAACCCCAGTGAAGTAAAATCATTCGATGTTGGAAGGAGCATTTGTAGTTTTTCCCTGGCAGGATTGGGATACAGGAAAATGCTGTTGTCATCATTCATCGTTATCCTGATGATCTTTGAATAACTGTACCGGCCATCCAGGTCCACCTGCTTCAACCGGTAGAAATTATTTCCTTTAAGCGGTGCAGGATCTGTAAACTGGTAAGAAGCTGATGCATTTGTATGCCCTGTGGCATTTACCTGGCCAATACGCGTGAAACCCCGGAGTTCTGTCGACCTTTCTATTTCAAAATGTTTGTTGTTGAATTCATTTGCTGTTTCCCAGTTAAGAACAATATCAGCATTTATTTTCCTGCCGGTAAAACTGATCCAGTTAACAGGCAGTGGTGTGCCTGGCACCAGGTCCATTAAGCCTAATGGGCCCCAGCCCTGGGTTGATGAATTGAATTCATGGATAACAGAAAATGCTGAACCATCAAGGTTCATCCGGTAGATCATTCCACCGGAACCGGGCATAGGAGAGAATAAGGTGGTACCGTATAATGCTCCGTCGCTTGCCTGGATCAATACCCTGGGATAACTGCCATCAGTTGCATCTGAAAAATTCCTGAGTACTGAATAATTAATACCAGTGGTTTCAATTGAATAAACCATTCCAAACCCATTAGTTCCACCATTTGAAGTTGCCCCGTAGATCTTCCCGTTGCCCGCAATAACCGGGATACCCCAGGGGTTTGCACCGTCCTGTGCACCGTTAAACTCATGAAGTTCCTGGTATCCCGTTCCATTTTTATTGACCCTGTACAAACCACCATTGTTTTCTGTTCCCCCGTACTCCGCATGCCCGTAAATAAAATCACCTGTTATGACCACGCCATCCACAGGATTTCTGAGCCCCGTAACATTATCAAAATTCCTGATCACGGTATAGCCGGTCCCATCCCTGTTAATACGGAAGACAACGCCTCCACCGGGAAAACTGTAAATGGTGGTGCCATAGAGCTGCCCATTATTTTCTACCAGTGAACCTCTTGGGTTATAACCCAGGCTCAGATCAGGAAAATTATAGATCAGTTCAAAATTATTCCCGTTCTTATCCAGCCGGTAAAGGTTGCCACTCCCTGAACTGCTGTTCCTGGTGGCACCATACAATTTACCATCTGAAGCCTCGAGCAGTTTTCCTGATAATTCGAAACCTTCCGCATCAGAAAATTCGTGCAGTTTTGTAAATCCCGTTCCATCAGGATTAATGGAAAAGATGATACCGTTTCCTGTGATGCCGCCAATGGAAGCAGTGCCATACAATTTATTGTCACTCCCTTTTACCAGGCCGGCTGTTGGATAAAAACCATTGGGGGCATATCCAAAATGATAGAGATCCATGCCCGACCCTGAAGTATCGAACCTGCTCACCACACCACCGTCATGCCTGCCCATGGTGCTGGTGGTAAGGAATAATGTTTCTTCATCTTCGGCCATCAAAATATCACGGTTGAAATGACCAAACGTTCTCTGGTCGGATGAGGTGGTGGGAATAATGGGTTGGAAAGCATCACCACTGGTATCTATTTTAAACAGCCTGTAAGCGATAAAGGAAGGCTCGAAAAAAAACTGGTAGAATGAACCAAATATTCTTCCATTGGAAGTGATGTGGATGTTTCCCCTCACGGATCCAACGGGTATGGCACCTCCCTCAAAATGACGGATGATCCTGTAACCGGTACCATCAACATTAATGCAATATAATACTCCGAATCCATGTGCTCCTCCCTGCGTGGTGGTTCCAAACAATTTACCGTCAAACAATACCAGCCTTGATTCGGGGTATATCCCTGTTGGATTATTGAAATGATGGTGGATTGTAAATCCGCTGCCATCTTTTTTAATACTGAATAAGGTGCCGCCATTATTGATTCCTCCATTACTCATCAGGCCAAACAGTGTATCGCCGGGTGTTTCAGTAAGTCCGGGTAATCCTGACTCACCTTCCGTTACCGGGTTGAATGAATGGAGTTCCGTCCACATGCTGCCATCTGTCTTTACCTTGGCAACAGTGTTGATGGTAGTGCTGAAATAAACCCAGTCGTCTGTATCAATCACCAGGTTCCTTGCAAGGATGCCAGCATTGAGAGGGAGGGTGATGGTGGTATTGGTGGCGGTATCAGTTTTTTTGAGTTCGAAATCATTACTGAAATAAATATAACCATCATCATGCAGGTAAGGAATGGTATTGGTGCCGCCGGAATGATCCAGGTTGTGGACCATTGTAAAGCCTGTACCATCGCGCCGGATCTTGTATAGCCCACCATTGGAATTGGTTCCATTATAATTGAGGATGCCATAAAGCCAGTCGTCATTTGCAGCACACAGTCCGCCGGATGGATAGTGCGGGGACAGGTTGTTGAACTGGTGAATGATGCCTGGAGATGTGCCGGGCATATTAAGCCTGAACAATCCGCCTCCATTCAGGGATCCATTGCTGCTCAATGGTCCTACAAGCTGGGGCTGGGCATTGGAGCAATAAAAAACAATCAACAGGATGGTTGTGGTCAGTATTCTCATAATAGAAAGGGTGTTAACTAAAATTATCCAGGTGAATTATGGCAGGCAATAGAACAAAAGTTAGTCGCTGCTTTTCCAGTTAATGCCAAAGGCAAATACATTGTATTCTTTGAGGTCCATATTTTTCAGCCATACAAAACCATATTCTCCTGCTTCAAGCGGAGCAGGGAACTGGATCATATAAGTATCTTTCGAAACCGGCTTTACACCAAAATCAATGAGCTTTCCTTTTTCGGTATTCTTATCATTCAGAACACCTTCTTTCAGGCTGATGGTCACTTCTCTTTTACCATTGGCAGGTATGAACTGGTATAGTTTGATATAGGAAGTAAGATCAATTACATCACCACTTGTTTTAATGAAGAATACAATTTCCTTTTTGGCAGTAAACCTGATCATGGACGCGGCAGATTCCATTGTCAGTATTTGTTCTGCGCCTTTGAGCCCCAGTCCCTTCTTTTTACTGACCAGTTGGGCGGAAGCATTTTCCAGCCTGATCAAATTATTTTCATCCTTGTTATAATAATAGGGCTGGTTGATAAATTCAGGAGAGGGCAAAACCAGCTCTTTTTTCACAACCGGTTTGGCAATGGGTTTTTTTGCATTTTTCTCTACAATGATGGTATCATATTTAGCGCCTTTCTTTACAGTTTTTTTTTGGCTGAAACCCTGTAAGGAAAAAAATGTAAAAAGCATCAGCGATACGAATGGAAGTAAAAACTTTTTCATTGTATTCTTTAACGACTAAGCTATTTTCAAAACCATTGATATACAATAGAACAAAAGTTAGGCGCCACTGGTATATTTTGACTTTACCATGATATTGCAGAATGGCTGGCAAAAAAATTTAGGGTTACAGCATATCACTCATCGATCAAGTTGATATGAATCTTTATTCCGTGCCTCCTGCTGTTGCTCAT
>CBDUBK010000051.1:0-8663 GCA_965365375.1 uncultured bacterium
TTCCCTCATTGGTAAAACAGGGAAATGAAATGAACAGGTATTGCTCGGCCCGGGTTGCGGCAACAAAAAAGAGGCGGCGCAATTCTTCTTCTTTTTCTTCAGCTGTTTCTTTGGCAAATACATTGGGAGGAAGCCTGAATCCCTGGCCTGCCTTCCTTTTTCCTTCCCATAAAGCAGAATAGCATCCCATTAAAAATACATACTGGTATTCCAGTCCTTTGCTACCGTGGCAGGTGAGCAGGTTCACGCCTCTTTCATTGCCGCTTGTCTGGACCAGTGGAATAGAGATACCGTTTTCTTCCAGCAGGTCTATTTGTTTTACGAGGCCTGCAAGCGTGAGATCAGGGTTGCGCCTGCATTCATCCTGCACATAATCAAAGAACCCGTTCAGCATTTGCATGAGCCAGGCCTTATCCGGCTGCTTCATGATGTAAGCAAGTATGCCCGCTTCATTGAACAGCACTTCGAACCATTTTAACAGGGGAAGATTGGATGCGTCGAGGATGAGCCTTTCCAGGAGGTTATGCATGCGCACCAGTTCATCGGTCACCTCGTCTCCTGAGAATAATTTTGATTGTCCTGATACAGCAAGGTTGCCCAGGTATTCCCTGATGGTTGCAGGCTGGTCCTTTTTACTGTTGCGCTGGTTGAGGTAAACTTCATTGCTGATAGCAGCCAGTTTGAGCGGCGGCAAATGGTGAAAATTATGGTGAAGCAATTCAAACAGTAAAGGTTCACCGCTGTAAGGAATGGATTTTTCGGCTATTACATAACGTGGGTAAGCCAGGATCTTTTTGATAAAATGATCCTTGAGCAGGTTGATGGATTTGCGGGCATAAAATGGAATCTGGTGCAGCTGTAAAAATTTCTGCAGTTCATCACCTGTTTTATGTTCCTTATAAATGACCGCGATCCTGCCAGGAGGCACGCCAGCTTCCACGAGTTTGCGGATCTCTTCCGTGACCATGATATTTTCTTCAAACTCATTGGATGCACACCTGATCTGCGGGGCAATATCGAGGTCTATATATTCTTCCCTGGATGTTTTGAGAATTTTATTCAGGTCCTTGTATTCGTTGGTGAGCCGCTGCGTATTATTCTGGATCAGGGCATGGGCATAGTCCAGTATCGGCTGCACACTGCGGTAGTTTTCAGTGAGCACCACGCGCAGCAGGTCACTGTATTTTTTGGAAAGCAGCAGCATGTTTTCCATGTTGGCACCCTGGAAGCGGTAGATACTCTGGTCATCATCTCCCACAACAAAAAGGTTGGGACTTTCGTCCTGCCAGAAACTGACGAGCAACTCTACAAGTTTGTTCTGTGCACCGCTGGTATCCTGGTATTCATCCACCAGTATGTACTGGTATTGTTCCTGGTAACCCGCCAATACCCCGGGGTTATTTTCAAACACACGGATCACCCAGTTGATCATGTCATCAAAATCATAACGCTGCCTGGCTTTGAGGATCTCCTGGTATTGGGGAAAAGCACGGACGGCAGCTTTCAGCTTTTCCATTTTTTCCAGTTCAGTTTTTCCTTTTTCTGTCAGTTCATAAATGCCTTTTTTGGCCTTGGTCTTATTTTGAAAATCCCTGGGTATGGAATCTTTTATATAATGATCAATCTTTTCCAGCAAATCATCCCCATCAAAACTCTCACGCTTCATGATACCAAAAAGTTCCTTCAGGTTGCGTGCTTCGTAATAAGCATCTGCCTTATATCTTTTCAGGGGGTTGTCGTTATCAAAACTGTCGATCAGTTCCATCAGGCATTCGGTCTGCTCAAGTTCATTGATCGGTTGCAATTCTTTTTTATGAAAAAGATGCATGTTCTGCTGGATCACCATATTGCAGAATGAATGGAAGGAGTGGATGTGCACACTGTATGCATCCGCGCCTATCATATCAATGAGCCTTTTGCGCATGGCCATCACGCCTGCATCTGTATAAGTGAGACAAAGTATATTGGAGGGAAGTGCATCTGTTTCAAGAAGGATCTTGCCGATGCGCACACTCAGGATCTGCGTTTTTCCTGTACCCGGTCCGGCAATCACCATCACCGGACCTTCGATCTGGTCCACTGCTTTTTTCTGGAATTCATTCAGCTTTTTATATGATTCGTTGAAGTTCTGAAGAAGTTTATCTCTCTGGAATGCCATCTTGTAAAATTATAGTTTTTGCTATGAATTTTAGCATCGTGTGTCGTGAATGGTCAACGGTGAATGGTGAATCGTGAACCCGGCATCGTCCATATCTACGATCAATCTCAAAATCCTGGAATAGCAGGGTGCCATTCACTATTGACCGTTGACCATTCACGATTCACATCTTTCATTGCATAAAAAAACCGGATCGTATGATCCGGTTTGATTTGTTAGCAGTTAAAAAAATTAATTTTTAACGTGCTTGTTTACAACTTTCGCAAGTTCAAACATAGAGATCTGGTCTTTACCAAACACCGGTTTCAACTTGGCATCAGCATTGATCATTCTCCTGTTCTTTTTGTCCTGCAGGTTGTTCTTCTTAATATAGTCCCAGATCTTTTTAACGATCTCTGTTCTAGGCATTCCTTTATTACCGATCACTTCTGCAAGTGTTGCACTTGGAGTGAGGGGAGCCATAAAGGCTGCATTAGGTTTTCTTTTTGCACCGGACTTCTTAGCCGCTTTTTTTGCTGCTTTTTTTGGTGCGGCTTTCTTTGCTGCTTTTTTAGGAGCTGCTTTCTTAGCTGCTTTTGCAGGCGCTTTTTTTGCTGCCTTCTTAGGAGCTGATTTTTTTGCTGCTTTCTTTGAAGCTTTTGCCATGATAAATAGAATTTAGAGTTAGTAAGAATTCTTTACTGCTCACTAAATTAGTGTTATCTGTTTAATTCTTCCAATAGAGTTTTCCATATTGTCAATATCTTTTTTTTACGGGTACCCTCCTGTGGCCTCCCAATGGTATCCGGTCTGCATTTTCCATGGCGGTTGAAGGGTACTAAAATCCTCCCCCGTTCGATTTTGCGGAATGCTATTGCAAAAACACATTCGCGTGAAAAGGACTAATTTTCGTTTTCATGGATGCATTGAGAACCGTGGATGTCAGCCGGTACATTACCCCTCTCCGGGAGGGCGGGTCTCTTCCTGCTATTGTGGAGGCAGATGATGGATTTTTATACGTACTGAAATTCCGTGGTGCCGGCCAGGGTATCAAGGCACTGGTAGCTGAGTTGATCGGCGGTGCCATTGCAAGGGCACTGGGTTTCAGGATACCTGAAATTGTATTCGCCCAGGTGGACCCTGCATTCGGAAGAACAGAGCCCGACGAAGAGATCCAGGATCTTTTGAAAGCCAGCGGGGGATTGAATCTCGCCCTGCATTACTTATCAGGAGCCATCAGTTTTGACCCGGGAGTGAACCAGGTAGATGAAGAAACCGCATCAAGGATCGTGTGGATGGATGCCCTCATTACCAATGTAGACCGTACTGCCCGCAATACCAATATGCTGATGTGGAGAAAAGAATTATGGCTGATCGACCATGGTGCTTCACTTTATTTTCACCATGCAGGCAATGCCTGGGAACAGGCTTCCATGACGCTGTTCCCCCAGGTAAAAGACCATGTATTATTGCCACGGGCAGAAAAAATACAGGAGGCAGATGCTTTCGGCCGCAGTGTGCTTACAGAAAAACTGGTCAAAGAAATTGTTGCACAGGTACCGGCAGAATGGCTGTCAAAGGACCTGACCGAACAGGCCGGGAGGGAGGTCTATGTAAATTTCCTGCTCAGCAGGATCAAACACTCAAATGTTTTTATAAACCAGATACAGGATGCCAGGAAAGCACTTATTTGAATATGCCGTTTTAAGGGTAGTGCCCCGGGTGGAACGCGAAGAGTTTCTCAACGTGGGAGTGGTGCTGTACTGCAGGGACCTGAAATTCCTGGACTGTTTGTACACGGTCAACCAGCAAAAACTCTCCGTGCTTTGTGGTGAACTTGACTGTGCCGAAGTGGAAGAGCACCTGAAATCTTTTGAGAAAATCTGCAAGGGAAACAAGGGTGGTGGTCCTATAGCCATGCTGGATGTGGCATCCCGCTTCAGGTGGCTTACTGCTACAAGAAGCACGGTGGTACAGGCTTCAAAAGTGCACCCGGGGTTTTGTGATGACCCCCGGGAAACACTTCAGCAATTATTTGAAAAACAGGTTTTGTAAACAAATCAGAAAGCTTTTTTCTCTGGTTCGCCAACCGTTCCTTTCACCACGATGCGTTGCGCATCATCAAGCAGTACATCATCAAAGAAAGTTTTTACCTGCTTGTAATCCTTAGCCAGGATCTTATGGTTCTTAAGAATGAGCGTGGTGGAAGTATAGAGTGCATTCTCTTTTTCATTAAACCAGGTGGCTGATTTGTAGCTGGCATATTCACATTTCAGCTCCTTGTCCTTCGGCATGGCATCCATGGCAAAACCTTCCGGAAGAACGATCACCGTGGTGTCTTTTTTCACAAAAGGATTCTGGAAATAAAAATCCAGCTTCCTGTTTTCATACACCGGCAGCTTGGCACTCCAGATCTTGTTGACCCTTGGGTTCAAAAAGAATTTGTTGCCGGAATTGAATTCAGGGAGTTTTCTTACCGCCATCTTCAGATCCGTGACTTGTCCCCTGTTATTGGAGGGTGATTCAAAAACAAAATCATCGGGCTGCTTGAATCCAAGGAACCACACGATCATATTCTTCTGGTCATCCTTATTGTCCTTAAGCATGTCGGAAAGGATCTCGCGGTACCTGCCGGTGCTGGTGATGCGGGTTTCAGTAAGAGCCGACAGGTCCTTATCCATTTTCACCTTTGTGAAACTCGAGAATGTGTTGGCAACGGCTTCACTCCTTGGGGTAGGTACCAGTACGCCGCCTGTTTCGGTCAGCAATAGTGCATTCCTGTTTTCAGTGAAGGTGCCCAGCTGTGCGAAATCAGCGGTATTGCTGGTACATTCCAGCCATACAGAATCTGATTTGCCAGGCACGCAAAGAATGGCATGGTTGAAATTATTTGAAGGAAAATCCGGATCAACCGGTTCCTGGTTATATGCCGCATTGATAATGGCCACATGACTCCGGATGCCAACCGCTTTCAGGGCAGCTTTCATATAATTACTCAGGGCCTTGCAATCACCATATTTTTTTTCATCAGTAAAAGCAGCTGAAAATGGTTTGTAACCGCCAATACCCAGCTGGATGCTTACATAACGGAAATTTTCCTGCATGTATTCATAAAGGCGGCGGATCTTTTCCTTATCATCCTTCGCATCCTTTACCAGGTTCTGGAAATACTGTTGCCTTTCAGCCGGGAGTTCATCGAGTCCTTTGAACAATTCGTGAATCCATCCGCCGAAACTGTTCCAGGATGTGAGTTCACCACGGTAACCATAATGGGAAAACTTGTCAGCCGCGATCTTTACATGGGGGAAACGCGTTTGCGCAGCAACAGCACCTTCTTCGTTTTCGGCGGCAGCGATGTTCTGCACCGACCATTTATAGGTTTTGTATTTGCCATCCTCGGATATCACAGGTTTGATCTCGGTATTTACAGCCTTGTAGCGAAGGTTAATGTCTGCCGGGATCTTTACCGTATAACTTGATTCAACCGTACTCTCCCTGGTATGCATGAAATGATAAGCAGGGAAATTCAGGGTACTCTGGAATTTGATCTCGTAATTCACTTCCAGGGTCACGGGGTAAGACGGGGCTGCAACTACCAGGTAGGTCACATAACCATCCTCCACGAGTCCTTCGCCAATGGCCTGCACATTCATATCCTTTTTCCTGTAACGGTTCACCTGCTTGCCGTTCTTGTCAATCACCTTGATCTCGGCATCGGTGAGCACCACGTATTTGCTGGTATATTCCTGGAACACCAGGTGGCCTCTTCCGTCCTCATTCATCACGGTGAAAACCTTTTTCACTTTCATCACTGATTTTTCAATGCTTTCCACTTCGAGTATTGAATGGTCAAGATGTGTGATCACATTGGCCTTCGTCTTCAGGTTTTCAGGAACAGCAGCAAGATCATAAGGGTTCTGCGCATGGAGTGCAGCCGCGGCAAAACAGGCCATTACAAAAAGGCCGGTATTTTTAAATAAACGCATTATGCTTTCTTTTTGCGTACAACAAATTGTTCATTCAGCAGTTCGTACAGGCGCTGGTAAAATTCCTGCAGCTGCGAGTACTGGCTGGCCGGGTAAAAAGGTTTTTTGAAATCAAGCGTGATCCTTGTCTGCAGCATGCCTGATGTAACCTGTGAAACCCTTGAGATCACAATGCTGGTATCCGGCATGATCATTTTTACATTTTTTGGAAGCTCGTCAAATTCCAGGCCTTCAGGAAGGTTGAAATAACCATAGATGGCATAGCTCTGGTTGCATCCGAAGAACACATCTGAAGTGCGGTTATCAGAAACAAAAGGATTGTTCTCGAGCCCGGAAAAAATATTCACGGAGAAATACTGGTAATCACCGGCAGCGTTCAATGGCTGTTCAAATTTGATATTTTGTACCAGCGGCAGGCTGTCCGAATCAAGATTCTTGAAACTTACTTCTTCCACGTTGATGTTGCCGGCTGCATTGCGTACGAATCTTTCAATATATTTTTCCTTGCCTTTTTTCGCAGCTGCGAGTCTTTCGAGGCGGGCATAATCATAGCTGGAGATATCCACTTCACCCTTCATTTTCCCGTCTGCCTGGATGGTGCCTTTCACCATCATCACGTTCTTGGCCAGCATATCTTCCTTCCATAAAGTTTTCCAGCCCCACTGGTTGGTCTCCAGTTTTTCAATCACCAGTCCTTCGGTCATCATGATATCCGCCGGGATCAGGTGGGCAGGAACATCTTTCTGGGTTGCGTCCAGCACATATTCCCTTTTATTGATCACTACATAGGCCATTACCTTGTCGAACTGGTACACACCTGAGTTGTCAAGCGTACCGGCATCCGCAGAATTCACCACGCCATTATCATGGGTACTTACCAGTACAGGATGCGCATCAAGACCTGCATCTTTCAAAAGGTTTACCAGGATCAGGTTGATCTCACCAAGTGTGCCTTTTTTATCCTTCCATGCACTTCTCACACCGTCCAGTGCCCAGATACCCGTGTATTCATTCCAGGTCATATTCTCCTGTACATATTTATAGATACACTTCATCCTGTCATAGGGTGCTGTAAGTGTCGCCAGTTTCTGGTCCAGGTCAGCAGTACGCGGGATATTTCTTTTCACCTGCACACCAAAATCCTCATCCTCCATCAGTGATTTGATCACCTGCACCCAGTTGGCTATGCGGTTGTACCGGCGGCCATCCACATTGTAGGCAATCACCTTTGTTTCAAGGCGGTCGCGGTAATAATCTTCATTGATCACAAATGGTTCATCACGCAGGCCAGGCACATTGCTCATGGCATAACGTTTTACATTACGGTTTCCTTCCGCATCGATCTTTGATTCATATTCACGGTTGCAGAAAGGAGCCACAGCCACTTCGATCTCTTCGGGGAAATCAATTTTAAAATGGCTGTATTTAACCGGGATCGATTTCTGGAAATACCAGTCGATAAGACCGATGCCGATGTGTTTGTATTTGTATTCGATCACTGAACCTACTTTCACATCAGGCAGGGTGAAGATTTTTTCAGAAAACCTTTTGTTCAGTTTTTTATCGTAGACCAGTTTCTTATCAATTTTTGAAACCACCACTTTGCCGGTTGCATCAAGATTATAGGTTTGAGCATCCAGGTTTGTGATTTCCTGTGCACGGCCTTCAGAATAATAAGGCAGTTTTACATTGGCCCAGTCGAGACCTTTCTGGTTGAGGATCTTAATACGTATGCGTTTCTGCATTTCCATTCCTTTCCCAATCACGTATTCAAGGCTTCCGTCTTCCACCAATACCATGGCTTCCGCTTTAGCATCGAACTCACATTCTTTAAGATCCAGGTCTGATTTACTCACATCACCAAATGATGGAAGGTTGGGATTCTTGTCTTTGTTTTTTTGGGCCAAGGTACTCGCTGAAAGGAGCAGCATGATGGCCAGGCTGGCGATAATTCTCATATGTATGTCAGGCTCTGCCTGTTTAGTTTCGGTATTGAAGCAATGTTGCGCCGAAATATAAAAATTTTCACTGATCCTTTCAAGTAAAGGACATTTTTTAATCCTGTTCTAATCCTGTCAGCTCAGCAATTACCCTTACGATCCTGTTTAAATCATTAGAAACAGCTTTTCACTACGGCCCGTTCCTTTCACTTAACTGAGCAGATTCACACTTAGCTTTGATCAATGGAAATCGGTATCTATACTTTCGCTGATGTGGGCACGCACCCGGTTTCAGGTGTGACCATAGATCCTGAACAAAGGCTGAAAAACCTCGTGGAGGAAATTGAACTGGCGGACCAGGCAGGCCTGGATGTTTTTGGAATCGGTGAACATCATCGCCCGGACTATGCAGTTTCTGCCCCGGGTGTAATACTGGGTGCTGCTGCTGTGAGAACAAAAAATATCCGCCTGACCAGTGCTGTAACAGTGCTCAGTTCAGAGGATCCTGTGCGGGTGTTCCAGCAATTTGCCACGGTTGATCTTTTATCAGGAGGCAGGGCGGAGATCATGGCCGGACGCGGTTCCTTTATTGAATCTTTT